>JAIROC010000089.1 GCA_031257735.1 Bacteroidales bacterium
AGGCGCTGACGCTCGTCGAAAGCGAAACAGAGTATGTCCCATTTATTAAGGAACTCAACGAATTAGTTGACCGCTTCAATAAGATTCGTTCGCGGAAAACAAAAAAAGACGCTGAGTAAAATTATGATGAAAATCCTTTGTGCCGGACAGGGGTTCGCCGGACAGCCGGAACAAGGCGAGACCTTGTCCAAACAAAGGACAAAACTTGTGTAATCAAATAAATGAAATATAAATGAACGAAAACAACAAACCTGAGACAATCGTAGAATTAGAAAAATTGTATGGAATAAGTTTACAGAAAATAGATGCAGAAAAATTTGACTCTTCTTCTCTTAATTGTTATGCGGTTAATAATTTAGACGAGATTACGCATTTGAATTTAAAAAATAATCAAATCGGCGAAATAAAAGGCTTGGATAAACTGACAAATTTGCAAGAATTAAATTTGTCATCCAATAAAATCAGCGAAATAAAAGGCTTGGATAAACTGACAAATTTGCAAATATTATATTTGTATAACAATCAAATCAGCGAAATAAAAGGCTTGAATAAACTGACAAATTTGCAAGAATTAGATTTGCGTTATAATTATATCGGCGAAATAAAAGGCTTGAATAAACTGAAAAATTTGCGAGAATTAAAATTGTCGGACAATCAAATCAGCGAAATAAAAGGATTGGAATCTATTATTAATGGCAAAAAATTCAATCGTTTACTTATCCACAATAATCCGTTTTTAAAAGAAAGCAATCTGGTGTTAACTTATGATCACTTTATATACAACAATAGATACAATCACCGCGATACCATATTAAAATATTTTTCAGATATAAAATTAAAACAAATAAAAGGTGCAGAAATAACAGTTGTATTGCCCGCCAAAGTGATGTTTTGGGGCAATCATACGGCAGGAAAAACAACTTTTTGGCAATATTTGAAATCGGAAACAATAAAAGATTTTATTAAAGAAGCAGCTCCCGGAAGCACGCATATTTTGAATATATATAAATACCCGAAAGAAAGTAATTCTTTATCCGAGATTGACGCCATGATTTATGATTTTGGCGGGCAGGATTATTATCATGGGTTATATCAGGCGTTTTTTTCGAAAGAAGCTATTAATGTGCTGTTTTGGGACTCCTCGAATAACGAAAACAAAGTCGTAGAAACCGGTAACGGCAATTCTACGCGCCATTTTACATGGGATTACTGGTTGTATCAATTCCATTATAGAAGGCAGAAACAGGAAGAAGCGCCTCCTCCCGATTCTATACTGTTAGTACAGACACATGCCGATAAATATAAGCGCAAAAATTATACCGACGAGTTTTCGGATTTTAATATTGTGGATGAGTTTTATGTGTCGTTGAACAAAAGTGTTTTAAAGGGTAATAAAGTTTATCAGTCGGCATTGCAGCATTTGAAAACAACTTTGCTTTATGAAATCGAACAGAAGAAAAAGAAGAAGAAGAAGAAGAAGAAATACTTCCAATTTAAATATTATGTGGATTTTTTGCAATACATTTTAAAACAAGACGAAGCAGAATGTGTAAGAATAGAAAACCTTTTGAAGGAGCATTACAAAAGAGAAAAACAAAAAAATGAATCTGATGAAGATATGCTAAGCTTCTTAAGGGCGGACTTAACCTTAATGCATCAACAGGGCTTGGTACTGTATTATTCCAATACAGAAAATCTGAAAGATTATGTATGGCTCAATCCTGCAATGACAGTGGAAAATATTTATAAAGAAATATTCAGTTCTGATATTATAAAAGAATATAAAGGAAATATTCCGGAAAATGATTTCACAAGTAAAGTGCAAGATTTAGATTTAAAAATCATAGACTTGTTAATCAACGAAAAAGTTATTTTTCATGACATAGAGAGCAAGAAGTATATCATTCCGAGTTACCTGCCATTATCGGAAAACGACGATTCGTATGATATGATAACCTTCGGATTGCAAGAACCTGCATTTGTGTTGAAGTTCATGCATTTTATTCCTTTTGGTTTGATAAATCAGTTAATTTGCCTGTATGGCGGTTTTCCCGATAAAAAGATATTGTGGCGCGACCAGCTGATTTTTACTTTCGGCAACAATTATAAGGTATGGATACGGCTTCTTTTCTCAACACTGACTATAGAGGTATATATCAGCCATGAAAAGGAGAAAAAAGAGTCAAAATCCCGACTTGAGTTCGACGAAGTCAAACGAGCGATTTTTTTGAATATAATTGACTTGTACTGGGGCAAAGAAGTTGTATATAAAGACCACGAAAAACATGAAGATGAATACAAGAACATGAACAGAAACGAGCAGTTTATTGATAACGTGGAGGGGTATCTTAAGGACAAAAAAGATAAGTCGATATCCTCGCCAGAAGACATGTATTTATCTATCGACAAAAAAATCTTTGTGAAACACAAACAATTAGAAACGATGCAATTTTCCGCAAATTCTATTGCCGGATATTCTTTGAACGAAGCGGGAGAATTGAATCTTTCATCGCCCGAAAATATATCTGTCACAAAATATAAAATATACAGTAATAATAAAAAATTAAAAGGTATGAAAAAAGTTTTTGTTTCCTATTCCAAAGCAGACGTAAAGGAAAAGGATGAATTTATTAAACACACTAAAACAATGCAGGACGAGAGCTTGATTGAAAAACCATGGGCTGACGATTGTATTGAATTTAGTGATAAATGGGACCAAACCATAAAAAGTCATATTGATGACTGTGATATTATGATCTTCCTGATAAGCGTCGATTTCCTGAATACAGACTACATTCGTAACAATGAGGTAAAACGGGTGCTGAAAGATATGGAAAATGACGAAAATGACGAAAATGACAAAATACTTGTTCCCATTGTCATAAAACCCTGCGATTGGGAAGGCAGCGATATTGCAAAGTACCAATTTGCTCTAAAAGGTAAATGTATCTCTCTCAACGAAAACAACAAATATTTTGTTCAAGAGAGTACCGATGCAGAACGGGCTGATTCCTGGGTTAAGATAATCAAAGAAATGCGGAGAAAAATCTTTGATAAAGAAGTCTGAGCCGAGCGGCGACCATTTACGGTGACCATTTACGGCGACGTTTGTAGGGTCGTCGCGTGCGGCGACCATTTGCGGCGACCATTTACGGCGACCGTCATTATAAGGAGTTGCGAGGTACGAAGCAAAGTAATCCGGAAATGAAATATTTATTTGAGGTTTTGGTTTGTAGTAGATGTATTTTTCTATTGATATGCTTTCCCGATGGAAAAAACGTTTGTTGGATGAATGCTTGGAATATTCTATGTGTGTAGATTGCCCATTAGTATCTTACAGGTAAATTTCGTGTAATTTTCGGCAAGAGTTATACTGAATTATACAGTAAGCAATCCTGTAATCAAAACCCTCAATCTGTGCAAATCATCAAAAATCTGTGTCATCTGCATGCTAAAATTTTGTGTTCTCTGTGTCCTTGTGATAAACACTAAGGACACAAAGATATACACAAAATTTGTTTGTTTTTCTAATTCATTCTTTGCAGAGATTCTCTGATTGCCGTCCAGTCACTGTAAACGTCTGGGTCGGTTGAGTTCAGTGTTCT
>JAIROC010000131.1 GCA_031257735.1 Bacteroidales bacterium
ACAATTTTTGCAGAGAAAACGATGAATTGCGTAAGTCTTTGTATCCTAAAAAAGAGACTATTTTGTTTTCAAAAGACGGAAGCGTAGGTACAGCGTATATGCTACACGAAAATATGCAAGCCGTAACATCCGGCGCGATTTTGCATCTTGCCGTTAAGGATAAATCAAAAGTTTTACCCGAATATCTTACCTTAGCGCTAAACTCCGAAGTTGTTAAGCAACAGTCCGAACGTGACGCCGGCGGTTCAATTATCCTACATTGGCGCATTAGCGAAATCGAAAATGTGGTTGTACCGATTGTTGATTATGGTATTCAACAACAAATTGCCGAATTAATCGAAAAAAGTTTCTACTTTTGCAGTGAAAGCAAACGGTTATTGGAAGAGGCTAAAGATATGGTGGAAAAGGAAATAGAGTAAGATATGATAGAAAGAAATGTTCACGAGGGTTTTTTAGATTTGTTTTACCATGAACTACAGGATGAAAACTTGGAAAACAAAAATACTCTCAATTTATTTGTCCTGAAAATAAAAAACAATTCATTTTCTTATGATGAATTAATTAATGAATTGGGAAATAGATTACATTACTATGCACTTTCACGACAACAAGTTGACTTATTAAAAAAAGAAGATAAGTTGAATGATTTAATTAAAACGGCAAAATCAAAATTGCGAGAATATAGTGTAAACGATGGAGAACTTGGCGAAATTCTATTATATTGCTTACTCGAATCTCATTTGAATGCGCCCAAAATATTAACTAAATTAGAACTTAAAACGGCTAATAATGACTATGTTAAAGGAGCTGATGGTGTACATCTTTTAAAATTAAATGAAAGAGATTATCAATTAATATTCGGAGAATCCAAGTTAAATACTACACTTAGCAACGGAATATCCAATGCATTTACTTCTATTAAAAAATTACTCACAGAAAATGGAAAATTGAATTTTGAATTAGGGTTAGTGAATAGCGAACTTGTTAAAGAATCGTTTAACGAATCAAGTTATAACTCACTAAGAAAAATCATTATCCCAAGCGCAAGAGAAGACCAAACAAATATGGATTATTCTTTTGGTATTTTTTTAGGTTATAATGTCGAATTGACCGATAAAGATAAGCAGTTGTCAAACAGTGACTTTAGAACGACAATTCGCGAAAGAATCAAACAAACAATTTTGTCTTCAATTGATTCAATTAATAACCAGATAAAAAAGGATGAATTTATTGGTTATCCGTTTTATGTTTATGTAATTCCATTTAGCGATTTGGATATAAAAAGAAAAGAAATAATAGAACAAATAACAAACTAATAATTATGTTGCTTATTGATAAATTAATATCGGATATACAAGCGGATAAATATTTTCAGCAGTTATTTGAAAAATGTTTATTACTGTCGGCAGAACACAATTTAAAATCTTCTGTTGAAACTTTGTTTGCTGATAAAGAATTTATTGATATATTGAGGTATGCAGACATTTTATCCAATTCAAAAGACCCTGATAGCAGGAATAAATCATATCAAATCATTACCGCTTTAAACCATAAATATAGCGCCGACCCTATTTATAAAACTTTTTCTAAATCTGTTTTTTCTAAACTTGGAAATTTCCCCGCAATCGGTTATTTGGTCAGTAAAAATAACAATTTGGCAGAATTACCGTTGTTGTATGAAATTGAATTGGAGTCAAAAAAAATAATACAAAAAGTTCCGAATAGCGAGAATGAATTTTTTACAGATACACAATTTGAAGTATTTTCTAAATTGAGCAACAGCATTGAATTCAGTTTTTCGGGACCAACCTCTATGGGCAAATCTTTTATAATAAAATCATTTATCAAGAAAGTTATTAAAAATAGCCCTCCCGAAAATATTGTGATAATTGTTCCTACGAGAGCCTTGATAAATCAGTTTTCAATTGATTTAAAATCGGATTTAAGAGAATTATTGGAAGCCTATAAATATAAAATTCTGATAAATTCAAACGTATCTGATTTTCTTACAGAGGAAAGATATAATTACATTTTTGTTTTGACGCCAGAAAGGCTTATTAGTTATCTTTCGCAGGACAATAATCCGCCTATCGGTTTTCTTTTTTTAGATGAAGCTCACAAATTAGCTAATAAAACAGATTCGAGAAGCATAACAACTTATACTGCCATAGAAAAAGTGCAAAAAAAATACGGCAATGTAAAATTGTATTTTTCTTCTCCAAATGTTTCTAACCCTGATATATTTCTGAAACTGTTTGACCGAAATACAGAACAAAGATATTATCAGACAGACGAATCTCCCGTTTCGCAGAATTTATATTTTATAGATTTACAAAATAACAATTATGAATTATATGCTAACAATCAAATTATAAATTTGAATCAACAAGTTCAGTTCAGTAATATTGCAGACGAATTGGATTTAATCAACTTTATAGGAAATGGTAAAACCAATCTGATTTATTGTAATTCAAGAAGAAAAACAATTGAAAAAGCAAATTCATTTGCCTCGAAGTTATCCGGATTTCAACCGACAACAAATATAAAAAATGCAGTTAGCAATATTAGGGAATATATTCATAAAGATTATTATTTGGCAAATCTTCTGTTGAAAGGGGTTGCTTTTCACCATGGAAAATTACCACAGTTGATTCGAAATGTTGTTGAAGATCTGTATAAATCAGAAGAAATAAAAAATGTGTTTTGTACCTCTACATTACTGGAAGGCGTCAATATGCCTACACAAAATATATTCATTCTAGATAATAAGAACAGTAATAAACAATTAGAATCGATTGATTTTTGGAACTTGTCAGGACGCGCAGGGCGATTAGCTAAAGAGTTGGAAGGTAATATTTTTTGTGTTCAATCCAATGATTTTGAATGGAAAAACAAAAAAATATTCGAAAAAGAAAAGATTAATATTGAGCCAACAATATTAAATAAAATTGATAAAAACCTAATTGAAATAGAAAAAATATTACACAGTAAAGATATTACAGGCACAAACGAAGAAAAAGAAATATTAGAATATATTGCTAACATCATTAAAATAGACTCGTTGGAAATAGACTCCAAGTATAAAAGTCCAATAATCGTAAAGTTAATAGATGAAAATAAGAATAAGATTATAGAACTGGCAAAATCTAAAACGGAAAATTATGAAATACCCAAATTTATTTTGAGCTACAACCAAACTATTAATTTTGATGTTCAGAATAAAGTCTATAAACAATTAGTCCGAACTAAAAAAACATTGCCGTCAAGTAATATCAATTATAAAACATGCTTAGAAGTATTGGAATCATTTTATGGATTATATAATTGGAATAAAGCGGAAAAGAAACTTCAAAATAAAAACAGTTTGAAATATTATTCCGTTCTTATGAATGAATGGATTAATGGATTTTCGTTAAGTCAGATAATTAATCAAACTATTGAGTGGAATGCAACAAATAACAACAAAATAATGGTCGGATATGACAATAATAAGCCTTCATATGTACTTTTCGACAGGCAAAATATAATTCACATAAATATCATTATTGAACAAATTATAGAAGATATAGAATATATATTAAGATTCTTATTAGAAAAATATTTTAATCATTACTATCAGATACTTGTAAAAATTCTTGGAGAAAATAATGCCGGAGAAAATTGGGCTGTATTATTAGAATATGGGACACAAAACAGAATTGTTATTGCACTTCAAAACATTGGATTTTCAAGAAATACCGCGTTGAAAATAAATCAACATCATAGAAACGCATTAACTACTCATAATGGAAAATTGCTGGGAATAAATAAATTAACTCTGATGAATTCTTTTAGAACTAATTCATTAGAATATGATGAGGTAAAAAAAGTGTTGTAAAATTCATATAAAGGTAACAATAATAAAATGTATGGAGTTTAAAATGAACAATGCCAACTCAATCGAAAGTTTTAATCAGTATAAATCCGCATGGCAGCAGGAATACGAAATCGACATTCCCGACGATTTCACCATTTCCGACAGCGCCGTAAAAAAGCAGGCGTGTATATTCAAAAGCGTCATCAAATTGGACAAGAATTTCCATATCTATATACATGGCAACCGCAACCTGATACAGCAGGGCGCCGACAAAACCGGTAAATACTACAAAATCTATTATCAGGAGGAAAATTAAATATGCCTTATAATGATTCAACAACAAATCGCCGAATTAACCGAAAAAAGTTTCTACCATTGCAGCGAAAGTAAACAATTATTGAATGAGGCTAAAGATATGGTGGGAAAGGAAATAGAATTATGTTATATTACAGACGAAAGATATTATTAGCACTGATAAGCATTTTTGACGGGCAATTAACCGCCAAAAGTTTGCAGAAATACTTATTTCTGTTTACACGCAAACAGGAAACAAAGTCTTTTGATTTTGTACCTTATAAGTACGGCTGTTTTTCATTTCAGGCAAACCAGGATATTGCCACACTAAAAACATACGGATATGTCGATGTGACCGATTCACCTAATGGCAGATATATTAATTTGAAAAAAACGGATAACTACTGTGCTCAATTAGATTTGTTCGACAGGCAATATTTATATGATACAAAAAGCGAATTTGGAGATTTGTCTCAAACCGAATTAATTAAATACACATATATTTATTATCCTTTTTATGCGATAAACAGTTCAATAGCACAAGATTTGCTGACCGCAGAAGAATATAAGAAAATCAGGCAACAAAGACGTACGCATCTCGAATCTGTCTTATTTACAATCGGCTATGAAGATACAAGTTTGGAGAATTATATTAACAAACTTATCATTAATAATATATCTGTATTGTGCGATGTCCGTAAAAATGCGTTCAGTTACAAGTATGGATTTTCTAAAAAACAACTCGAAACTGCTTGTACCGGAGTGGGTATAAAATACATACATATTCCGGCATTAGGCATTGAATCGCAATTCCGAAAAGACTTGCGTTCTCAAAAAGATTATGATACTCTTTTTGACATTTACGAAAATACTGTACTTAAATCGAATGACGAAGCCATCAAATCAATTGTCGATTTACTTAAAAACAACAGGAGAGTAGCTCTGACCTGTTTCGAGAAAAATCCGGTGCAATGTCACAGAAGCAGAGTGGCTAACCGACTGATGTGTGTGGAAAACAAAGATTATATATTAATCCATTTATAGAGGTAATAAATATGCCTAATACGAAAATATTGATAACAGTAAAGACGTACCCCGCTCTTTCGGAAAAATATGACGAACTGGTTTGTACGGCAGGTTTCAGGGAAGACGGAACATGGATACGTATTTATCCCGTTCCGTTCCGTAAATTGAATTACGAAAAGCAATATAATAAGTGGCAATGGATTGAAATGGATATTGTGAAAAACACTTCCGATTTTCGTTCGGAAAGTTACCGCCCAACCGACATCGACAAGGATTTCATTATTGGCGAAAAGATAGAAAGTTGGGAAATACGTAAAAACATAGCGTTGAAAAATGTTTGCGTCGATATGGAAGAACTGATTGCGCGAGCCAAATACATCGAAAACAATGTTTCGCTGGCTATATTAAAACCGTCCAATGTAATTGATTTCGTTTGGAAAGAATGTGAACGGGAATGGGATAAGAAAAAATTAAACGCCATACAAGGCAATCAGGCACAAGGTAATTTATTTCAAGAAACAACAAGGAAACTGTTTCGTATGGTAAAAAAAATCCCATACGAATTTTCATACGTTTTTACTGCTGAAGACGGTAAAACACGTAAGTTGATGATAGAAGACTGGGAATTAGGACAATTGTATTGGAATTGTTTGAAAAATGCAGATGGTGATGAATTGGTTGCCTGTCAAAAAGTAAAAGAAAAATATTTCAATTGGATGCTCAAAAAACGTGATTTGTATTTTTTCCTTGGAACAACAAAGAAATTTCACAATATCGCACCTAACCCATTTATCATTATTGGAACCTTCTATCCGCCTAAACCATCAGGACAATTAACAATTAAATGGGCATAATAATAGCGTCCGGATTGTAAAAATCGACTTTATCTTATTTCTGATTAAATTTCACTGTTTACTGTTTTATATTTATTTCTCACTCAACAATATATTCCTGATAGATAATCATCTTCCATTTACATTTATATTTGCATTTTTAAAGATTAAAATATCATGTAACAGAAAGATGATTTAAGAGGTTTTTGCAGGAAGTTATTCTTCTGGCAACTAAGTTCCCGCAGGAGGGATTACCTCTGTCGCGTAAATATTTCCTGTTCTAATCCTTTTTTCAGATTGTCAATTGTTTTGAGCAATTCGAGCAGTTTTATCTCCGTAATTTCTTTTTATTGAGATTATTTTTCTGCTTATTATGCAAATTCTTATTTCCGTATGTAGAAATCCGAATTAATCAAAAAAAGTTTTTACCTTTGCGGCGAAAGTAAACGGTTATTGGAAGTGGCTAAATATATGGTGGAAAAGGAAATAGGGAAATGAAAATGATACAGACAAAATATTATTTTTGTACATTAGAATTTAAAATAAAAAATGGGCGGAAATTTTTCTATAATAAATTGGAATACGAACAGTTAGCAGATTGTTCCAGAGTTTCTCTTTCCAAACCCGAATATCGGGAATTAGGTCGTGTTAGCACAAATCAAGTCCATCAAATATTAAGGCTAAATTTAAGAATGCCAAATACATAACATCAAGTTTTTCGTATCGTGTGCACACTCTTCTAAACCTTTTCAGTCGTCTAAATAGTCGTTCCACCTCGTTGCGCCGCTTGTAAAGTTTCTTGTTGTACTTCCACGGTTTTCGGCGATTTGATCTTGGTGGAACTAATGGATCATAACTAATTGACGAGTTACATCGTCTTCATAGCCCTTGTCCATCGCCAAATAAATCTTGCCTTTCTTTTTGGGTTGCTTATCAAGTTTCAGCAATTTCCTGAGGTCGCAATTCTCCAAAAGCAACCGGCCTTGAGGTGCATCGTGACACTGACCACCGGATAACCGAAATGCAACTGCTACCCGATCACTCGCGGTAACCATATGAATTTTGGTATTCCGTCCGCCTCGCGATTGCCCGATTGATTGAGTGCCGTTTTTTTAAGTGCACCTGCCGCGTCGGGATGAATTTCTATACTCGTACTATCCATGCAAATAACATCTATTTTGAGACTGATTATCTGTTTCTCCTGTAGTTTAGTAAATGCCTTGTCAAGCACACCCATCCTCGCCCAGCGACTCACCCGGCAGTAAATGGTGTGCCAATTGCCATATTTTGCGGGCAAGGCACGCCACTTGCAGCCATTTTC
>JAIROC010000605.1 GCA_031257735.1 Bacteroidales bacterium
GGCAGTATTGACGACCATTTCGGCGCCATATATTTATCCGCTAAGAGTTAAGCGTTATGTGAAATTGCCCGCAGGACAACAATATCAATAGGATGCGGTATATTAGCGACATACGCAAAATAAGAGAGGCAAATCCCCATTCACGGATGTTTGTGCTGCTGCTGTATTTCGAAAAAATATGTTTGGTGAAGTGGCCGTTTAAAGCGCTCAGGCGGCTTATCCAGAAGGTGCACAATTGCGAGATTTATCCCGAATGTTTTGCAACGGTCAACAGCCTGCTTACCATACGCCTGCCGCATCCTTTTTTAATAATCATCCACCGGGACGCCCGGATTTACGACAATGTCACCATATTTCAAGGCGTTACAATAGGCGTGGTGGAAAGGTACGACAGGGATGGTATCATGCCTGTGATAGGGAACAACGTGTATATTGGCTGTAAGGCCACTATTTTAAACGCCGCGATAGCCGACAATTGCGTAATAGGCGCACATGCGCTTGTGTTAAAATCCGTTCCCGAGCCTCAAACCGTTGTTGGCGTGTGGAAGTAGGGGCGCACGGCGTGCGCCTAATTATGAGTTATGAATTATGAGTTATGAATTATGTGAGGCGTCCCAGAGGGACACGACTTTCATAACCGCAGGTCATCGACCTGCGGAGGACGAGGGTAAGGCGCGTAGCGACATGCAGCCCGGGGATGAGGGCAAACCCGCGCGGGACACGAACGATGTAGAAGGAGATGGCCATATTCCGCGCGGAACGGCAGTAGGGGCGCTTAAGTTAAGAACTAAGATGTAAGAACTATGATAGTATGAATATAAATAATAAATAAATAAATTATATGCGAAAAGTTATAATAAAATTAGGATACAGGTTATATATGTCCATTTTTGCCCATAAATGTTGGTATAAACTTAATCTTTATTTATATCATTTGATTATAAGAGGATTAGGGATGTCAAATTCTAAAAATGAAAAACTTTCTGGAGAAAGATTTTTTTTAACAAAAATGTTAAAAAGTAGCAAAAATAACAACAATCATTCTATAGTTGTTGATATTGGAGCTAATGTTGGAAACTACACATTGCTTGTTAAAAGCATTAATCGTAATGTTATTATTCATGCCATAGAACCTATGCCCAATACATATAAGTTATTAAATGCTAATATATCTGGTATTGACGGAATAAAAACTTATAATTTAGCTATGGGTAAAGACCGTGAACAATTAACAATGTATGATTATAACGATGAAAACAGTGAACATGCTTCAATGTATAAAGAAGTAATAACAGAATTACATAACAGTCAAAATGTGAAACAATTTAATGTGGAAGTAATTCCATTAGATGAATTTTGCATTACACATCAAATTGATACTATTAATTTATTGAAAATTGATACAGAAGGATATGAATATAATGTATTGTTAGGAGCGAAAAGAATGCTTGTAGAAAAAAGAATAGAAATTATACAATTTGAATTTAATGAAATGAATGTAGTAAGTAAAGTATTTTTCAGGGACTTTTTATTCTTGTTAAATAATAATTATTCATTATATAGATTATTGCCGTCGGGAGTTTTACCTATTAAAAAATACGATCCTATTCTGCATGAATTATTTGCTTTTCAGAATATTGTAGCAGTTAGAAACGATATAAAATTATTTTAAAATATATAATTATGACTTTTATTTTTTGGCAAAATATGATAAGCATGTATCAATCTTCATTTTTGCGGAATTTAGCGGAAACACATAATGTAATTTTAGTTACCGAATCAGAAATAGAACCCCTGCGAATCAAACATGGCTTTTATATCCCTGACCATGGGAAAGTACAAATAATTGTATCTCCAAATAAGGATGAAATCTCGAAACTGTGTAAGATGGATGCAATTCATATTGTTTCAGGCGCTCATGTATATAAAATACCACATAAGGCTTTTAAACTTGCTATAAAAACGAATGCGATTGTAGCTATATTTTCAGAACCGTTTAAATGTATGGGCGTCAAAGGAAAACTACGGTTTTTAAAATATTGGCTGTTTCGTATAAGATACAGCAAACACGTAAGTTTTATTTTAACTACGGGTGAAAGAGGAAGATGGTGTTTTGAATCGGTTGGATTTAGCAGATCCATAATATATGATTGGGCGTATTTTACCGAAACGCATACAATAGCTATTCGAGAAAATCAAACCAAAGATATAAAATTGTTGTTTATTGGATCTATTGATACGAGAAAAAATATATTACGGTTAATCTCTGTATGCAAAAAACTTGAATGCATAGATAATCTTAATATAATAGGTACAGGTCCTTTAGAAAATCAATTACAGCAAGCTATAAGAAATACAAACTGCAATTATTTGGATAAAGTTCCTAATCAGGAAATCCATAAAATAATAGGTGATTCGGATGTTTTGATCTTGCCAAGTATTTACGATGGTTGGGGTGTAGTAGTAAGTGAAGCATTGATGTGCGGCACACCGGTTATTGCAAGTAGTAATTGCGGGTCATCTGTTTTATTACAGGGTATTAGAGGACGTGTGTTTTCGATTGAAGAAGACAATCTGGAAGAAGTATTACAGGATTTTTTAACTGTTCTGCCTTATGATGCCGGTAAACGCGAAGAAATAAAACATTGGGCGCTACAAAATATTTCAGGAGAAACGGCAGCAAGATATTTTGATGAAATTATTTCGGATGTTATGGGAAACACAACTCAACGACCTGTAGCTCCATGGCTTATAGAAAAAGAAGCAAATTAAAGTAATGTCATTAAAAAAGAACGTAGCATATAATACCATTCTTACGGTTTCCAACGTGGCTTTTCCTGTTATTACCACGCCCTATGTTTCGCGGATATTGGGGGTTGAGAATATTGGAATTGTGAATTTTGCGGTTACGTATGCTGCCTACTTTGCGCTGTTTGTCTCGTTGGGGATACCCATGTATGGGATGCGCGAGATTGCAAAGCAAAACAATAATCCGGAAAGTCGCAATAAGGTGTTTTCGGAATTGTTTGTAATCAATGTGTTTAGCGCGATTATCTTTTCGTTGGTTTACCTTGTTACGATTTTTTCAGTGCCTGCGCTTTCTCACGACAGGGAATTTTTGTTGATAACCGGCATTTCGGTATTGTTTGTCCCGTTTAATGTGGACTGGTTCTTTTCGGGCAGGGAGAAATTTAAATTGGTTACGCTGCGCACGTTGGCGGCTAAAATAATTGCGGTAGGCGGATTGTTTATTTTTGTGCGTACACGGGAAGATATTATTCCCTATTTGATACTTACTGTAGTGGCAAACCTGTCGAGCCAGATTTGGAATTTCGGGTATATGCTGAAAACAGAAGTAAAGTTCCGGTTTAAGCAGTTACAGATAAAAAAACATCTAAATGCTGTGTTAGTACTGTTTGCTTCAAATATCGCAATA
>JAIROC010000615.1 GCA_031257735.1 Bacteroidales bacterium
TGAAGGAATTAATGCTAAAATTCAACTCGCTAAAAGACGGGCAAGAGGATATAGAAATGTTAAAAATTTTATCAACATGATTTACTTTATTTCAGCTAAACTCAACTTTGATTACCCACACTATGCGTTATAGAGCCAAAAATATGTATCTTTGCACTCGCAATAAAATAACTAAATAACTAACACAAATATGATACATATATTAGACATTCACAATTCAATAGCCAATGATTTTTTAGCGGAACTCCGAGATATAGAAATCCAAAAAGACCGTATGCGTTTTCGCAAAAACTTGGAAAGAATGGGAGAAATATTTGCTTATGAAATAAGTAAAACGATGGAATACGAGGAGAAGGAAATCGTATCATCTTTTGGAATATCAAAATGTTCGGTCTTAAAACATCAACCTGTTTTGTGTCCGATTATGCGCGCCGGGCTTGCTTTTCATCAAGGATTTTTGAATTTCTTTGACAAGGCGGAAAGCGCTTTTATTTCTACTTATCGCAAACATGAAAAAGATGGTTCTTTTGAGATAGCATTAGATTATATGTCTTCTCCTAACTTGGAAGATAAAACATTGATATTGCTTGATCCCATGATTGCAACAGGTCTTTCAATTACATCATCCTTAAAAGGATTAAGACCCAATTATGGCGAACCTGCAAAAATACATGTAGTATCCGTCATTTCCAGTGTAATGGGTATCGATTACTTAAAAAAGAATTTACCTATAGGAACCCATATCTGGACAACTGCAATAGATCAGGAATTGACAGCACAGGCTTATATTGTACCTGGATTGGGAGATGCAGGAGACCTTGCCTACGGAGAAAAATAATATGCTATTAGACAAGTTAAAAGATTATACCATCATATTAGCTTCTCAATCTCCCCGTCGAAAGGAATTACTTTCCGAATTGAATATCGATTTTACAACAAATGAAAATACAATATCGGAAATCTTACCTTGTGGGTTAACGCCATGTCAAACAGTAAAATATTTGGCAAAACAAAAGGCAATGGCTGTTATTTCTCAATATGACTTGCAAAAGACAATTATAATCGGAGGCGATACCATTGTTTGTAAAGGAAACTGTATTATGGGAAAACCTTCTGGAAAACAACAGGCAAAAGAAATGCTTCAACAATTATCAGGAGGGGAACATATTGTTATAAGCGGTTTATGTGTACTCCATAAAGAACATATTCTGTGTAATCACGACACGACAACCGTCTATTTCAAACAGCTAACAGAGGAGGAAATCCTATACTATATAGATACTTATCACCCTTTTGATAAAGCGGGAGCATACGGAATACAGGAATGGATAGGTTATCAGGCAATAGAACGTATTGAAGGCTCCTTTTATAATGTTATGGGACTGTCTACACATATATTGTGGAAAATGTTAGAAGAAATTACAGATAAATGAGACTGCCTACCATAAAAAAGACTACCTTTGCAGAAATTTTATCGAAGAAATTATATTAATAAAAAATGAAAGAAAAGATTACATCAAGCGAGCAGGCAATAGCCTTGGAAAACAAATATGGAGCACATAATTATCATCCTCTTCCTGTGGTTTTATCTAAGGGAGAAGGCGCTCTTGTATGGGACGTGGAAGGAAAACAATATTATGATTTTCTATCTGCATACTCTGCCGTCAATCAGGGACACTGTCATCCTAAGATCGTTGAAGCGCTTAAACAGCAGGCAGAAATGATTACACTTACTTCGCGTGCTTTTTATAATGATTGTTTAGGAATGTATGAACAGTATGTAACAGGCTATTTCGGATATGACAAAGTTCTTCCCATGAATACAGGAGCAGAAGCAGATGAAACTGCCTTAAAATTAGCGCGTCGTTGGGGGGTAGTAAAAAAAGGTATTCCCAATGATGAAGTAAAAATTATTTGTTGCGAAGGCAATTTTCACGGACGTACAATTACAATTGTTTCCATGTCAAATGACCCTGATTCATACGCAAACTATGGTCCTTTAACACCGGGATTTATACGTATTCCTTATAATGATGTGGCTGCTCTGGAAAAAGTTCTCAATGAGCAGGGAGATAAAATTGCAGGATTTATAGTAGAACCTATTCAAGGTGAAGCAGGGGTTTATGTTCCTGACGATGGCTATTTAAAAAAGACGTATGATCTTTGTAAAGCAAACAATGTTTTATTTATTGCAGATGAAGTACAAACAGGAATTGCTCGTACAGGTAAAATGTTGGCATGTGATTATGAAAATGTTACTCCTGATATTCTTATTTTAGGGAAAGCATTGTCTGGGGGAGTTCTTCCCGTGTCGGCAGTATTGGCAAATGATGATATTATGCTTTGTATCAAACCGGGAGAACATGGTTCTACTTTTGGAGGCTTTCCATTAGCCTGCAAAGTTGCTATAGCAGCATTGGAAGTAGTAGTAGAAGAAAATTTGATGGAAAAAGCAAGAGTCCATGGAAATATTTTTCGAAATTATATGAACAATATCAAATCAGATATGATTTCCCTTGTTCGTGGAAAAGGATTGCTGAATGCAATTATCATCAAACCCAAAAATGGAAAAGAAGCATGGGATGTATGTCTAAAGATGAAAGAATTGGGCGTTTTAGCCAAACCGACACACGGAGATATTATTCGTTTTGCTCCTCCGTTGGTCATCACGGAAGGACAATTGTTAGATGCATGTCAACGTATCGAAGAAGCAATTGTATCTTTCCAATAATCGTTTAATAATAATAAAAAAATATGTTTGCAGGGGACTGTCTCAAGAAGGCAGTCCCTTTATTTATATTGTTGTGTTTGGCGTATAAGTGGGGACACTAACAAAACACAGGGTTTTGCTGGTGTCCCTTTTTAACCACAGAGGAAACGAAAAACCTGCATTCGGGTTAAGAATAGCCCGTCAGGACTTACATGTCAATAGAAAACCCGTATCCGTAAGCTAAAGCATACGGTTAATAAAATGCTGTCCCTGCGGGACATATAGCCAATATTAGTGCGGATTAAAACATCTATTAAAATCGCAACAATCCTTTCTGTGCCAAGTCAGGAGTTATGAGTTATGACCCAAAGCGAAACGGAGAGTAGCGTCAGCTAATTTTCACCCGTAAGAGCTGCGTAGCTAATTTTCAACTAAAAAGAAAGGGCTACCTATTGCTAAGTAGCCCAAGTCAAAAAAGTTTAACCAAATCAAACACCAAAAAATAATGAAAAAAATAATTATGAGTTATGAGTTGTTGAATTACGCGTTGTCAATCTAAAATAACTCATAACTCATAACTCATAACCCATAACTCTTTTAATTGTTAATTATTAATTGCTTCAC
>JAIROC010000049.1 GCA_031257735.1 Bacteroidales bacterium
GACAGACACTAACTAGCATTATTGCTACCGATGATTTCGCTGTTAAATCTGTACATGTACAAATTACTTATGTTGATGGAACTTTAATCGAAGAAGGTGAAGCTGTAAATAAGGTTAAAAATCTTTGGATTTACACTGCTACTACCAACAACCGAGAATTGACAGGGAATAGTATCGTTATTACCGCCTACGATTTACCAGGAAATCTTGCTACTGAAGAGTTAAATTTATAGGAAGCTTAGACCTAAGTCGAACCTTAGTCGAACCTTAGTCGAAGCTAAATTAGAGAAAGCTCAAAGAAAGCTCAAAGAAAGCTTGAACAAAGCTTAAAGAAGCCTGTTAGAAATCATCTATAGATAAGATGTTTAAATGAAAGAAAACAGTGTATTGGAGGCTTAAGACGCTAAAGTACACTGTTTTTTTATTATTAAGTGGACGGGTGAACGAGTTTTGTTTATCTCCACTCGTCCACTTGTCTACTCGTCTACTGATAGGAAATCTTTCAAGTAATCGATTTGTCTTCTATCTCGTTTGGTGGGTCTTCCGACATTGTTATCTCGTTTTTCGAAGGGAAGAGCGAGTAATTTCACTCGTTCATATTCTTCTTGTGGAGTAATATCCAGATAATAATCAGGAATGAACTTTGCAGCAATACGATTTTTAGGAAAATTGATCACCTGAATAGTCTTTTGCAATTGTCCCAAACGAATATGTATTGTATCATTTATTTTTATTTCTCGAGAAGGTTTACAGTTCACATTATCTATTTTAACTTTTCCTGCGTTACAAGCCTCATTTGCCATGGTTCTGGTTTTGAACAGGCGTACCATCCATAACCATTTATCAATACGAACTTTTGTATTATTTTGTAAAGACATATTGAATAATATTAGCGCCCATTTGCAGGGCTTTTGTCCGGATTTCATCGCTGTCCTGATGAACGGCAAAATCTTCCCAGCCATCGCCCAAGTCAGTTTCATAAGAATAAAAACAGACCAATCGACCTTCATAAATCAAACCAAATCCTTGTGGAGGTTTATTATCATGTTCATGAATTTTGGGTAATCCATTGGGAAAATTGTATTTTTGGTGATAAATAGGATGATTGGTTGGCAATTCAACAAAATCAAGTTCAGGAAAAACCTTTTTCATCTGGGAACGAATAAATTTGTCTATTCCGTAGTTGTCATCAACATGTAAAAATCCGCCAGATATAAGATATGTACGCAAATTACGACATTCTTCATCCGAGAAGATTATATTTCCGTGTCCGGTAAGATGAATAAAAGGATAGTTGAAAATGTCTTTACTTCCTACTTCTACTGTTGCAGGTTCGCTCAATGACATTCCAAGATTGTTGTTACAGAATTTCACTAAATTAGGTAAAGAGGTAGGGTTTGCATACCAATCTCCTCCTCCGCGATATTTCAACAGTGCAATTTGTTGCCCACAAGTGTTTTCTACTGTTATAACAGCTATTAATAATAGACAAACAATTTTCCAACGCATTGACTTATTGTTGTTTTTTCGTAGGTATCCAGAAGTTTATTTCTCCTAATTTTTTATTGTAGAAACGATATTCCAATAATTGAAACGATTGTTTTGCTTGCAATCGAATATAGCATCTATATTTAATCATCCACCTTATTCGGTAAAAATGTTTGGTTAAGTAGGAGTATAAAAATGGATGCAAAGCGAGGATAAGATTTTTTTCTTTTTGCGTTCTTGTCAGCAATTGCAAAGTATTATTAATATCGTCGATAATTAAGACGGGGGGACGTACCGTTCCTGTTCCATGACAGGAAGGACATAGTTCTTTGACATCAATATTTACTTCAGGACGTACTCGTTGACGAGTAATCTGTACCAATCCAAATTTATTAGGCGGTAAGATAGTATGACGCGCTTTATCTTTTTGCATTTCCGCAGTAATACAATTGAATAATTCTTTACGATGTTCTGCTTTTTGCATATCAATAAAGTCGATGACAATAATTCCTCCCATATCCCGTAAACGCAATTGACGGGCAACTTCAACGGCGGCATGCATATTTACTTCTAATGCATTTATTTCTTGTGTTTTATTTGAATTTACACGATGTCCGCTGTTAACGTCTATTACATGTAATGCTTCGGTATGTTCGATAACGATATATACGCCTCCCTTGATAGAAACGCTTTTACCGAAAGAACTTTTTATTTGTTTATCAATATCATAATATTCAAAGAGTGGTATTTTCCCTTTGTATAATTTTACAATATCAACTTTATCAGGCGCTATTTGTTGTATATAAGACCGTATTTCGGCGTAATATGAATTATTGACATAAATTGCATCGAAAGTTTCATTAAGAACATCTCGAAGCAAAACCGAAACTTTATTTAATTCACTGATTACTTTTTTGGGAAATCTATCCCCGCTAATATTCGAAACTACTTCTTTCCATTTATTCATTAAGGTACGCATATCAGCATGCAGAGCATCAACATGTTGATCTTTTGCTACTGTTCGGATAATGATACCCATATTTTTAGGTTTAATGGTTAACATTGCCTTACGTAATCTATTTCTTTCATCGGAATTGGTAATTTTTTGAGATACCATTACTTTATCGGTGAAAGGTACTAAGACAACATATCGTCCTGCAAGGGCGATTTCTCCTGTTAAGCGAGGCCCTTTGGTAGATATTGCTTCTTTGGCTATTTGAACAAGAATTAATTGATTAATGGCAAGTACATCTTTTATTTTCCCATTTTTTGAAATAGGTTCTTCTATCTTTGTTTTTGCAAGGGAGGGGCTTTGTGTATTTCCAGATAAACAACCTTTTACATATTTATTGAATGTAAGTATATTGCTACCCAAATCTAAATAATGCAGGAAAGCATCTTTTTCATATCCAATGTTTATGAAAGCTGCATTTAAACCGGGAATAATTTTTTTTACACGACCAATAAAAATATCTCCTACATGAAAATTATCAGATGTTTTTTCCCCATGAAGTTCTACTAAAGTTCTATCTTCCAATAAAGCTATCTTTACCTCATTCTCATGTGTATCTATATATAATTCTTTTCGCACAAATTTACTGGGTTAGTTAGTTTTACAAAATAATATAAAAAACTAAATTACATATAACCTAAATAAGAATATGTAATTTAGTTTTTGGACTGAGTTTTTTTCACAAAAGGCTACTTCTTTTTGTGCCTATTTTTGCGCAAGCGTTTTTTCCTTTTGTGAGTAGCCATTTTATGTCTCTTCCTTTTTTTTCCACTTGGCATGATCTAACTTCTCTATTTTACGGTTGTTTTGATCAAAGAGGAAAAAGACTTCGCTGGCTTGAACGCTGGAATTTTATGAGCCGGAATCAACAGGGTAGTATTCTGTGAAATGTTTCTACCTGTTTTTTCAGCTCTTTCTTTAATAATAAAACTCCCGAAACCTCTCAAATACACATTTTCTTTACCAGATAATGATTCTTTGACGGTTGTCATGAATGATTCTACTATAATTTGGACTGATAGTTTATCAATTCCTGTCTTGTTGGCTATTTCTGCCACTAAATCTGCTTTTGTCATATTTCAATTACTTTGTTTTGATAAATAATTAATAAATTCGTTTATTAGTACCTCTATACACTTCGTATGTATAAGGACTTGCAAATGTATAATTATTTTGAATATCAAACATATAAAAAATGAAAAAAAATGCATTCCCCCAATGTATTATTTTGATTATCAGTGAGAAAAAAAATCATTTTTTTTTTTCATACATTTGAGCAAAAAAAACAGAACGTTGATTTTCAATGCAATAAAAAAACGCACGTATCCTCATTTTTTCGGCTTATCGCTAAAAATCGCTCTGATTTGTAGACATTCTTTCCGATTTTCTCAAAAAATCGTTCAATATTCGCACGATTTTCATCATTTGTGGACAGAAAAAAAACAGAAAATCTTATCCAAAACATGCCGTAAATTCTAAAACGCATGGATACATTGATAATCTATGCTTTAGAACTATTATGATTTACTCGACAGGATTATCTTTCATGATATTTTTTTCTTTTCCCGTAAATTCTTCTACAAGCAATTTATAGACGGTTACATTTTTTAACGCATCATTATCAAAGTTATAGCTTACATCTTTCCCTGTTTGATGTTTCATAATTTGGTTTAATCCATTATTTTTTTCGTCATTCGTTTCCATGAATATTATTTTTCCAAAACCTATTATACTCTTAAATGTATATCCGTAATTACAGGCTTTCTCTGCCTCTATCAATTTGTGATGACAATCAATTTCAAAACAGGCATTGTGATTATTTCTAATGATGTCTAATTTTTTCCCTTCATTGGCGCTATGAAAATATAAAGTTAATATATGACCCTCAAAACTGTATCCATAATTTAATGGAATAATATAGGGTTGATTATTTTGAGACAAACCAAGTCGGCAAACCTTACATTCTTTTATTATTTTTATTTTATCCTCAACATGGATAATTTCTCTGTCTTTTCTTCGCATATATTTTTTAGTTGATTGGTGCAAAAGTAGCAAAAAATAAATTCATACCTATTATATACCCCCCGATTTCCGTGCAGCAAGTTAAGACCAAAGAGCTTAAATTTGTAGAAGAAAAAAGCAGAAGAAAATTCAATAACGCTTTACGGCAAAAGAGGCTGTGTGAAAGCACACAAAAGCGTCCAAACAACGCCGACTTTATAGACAAACTCTAATTAGTGTCTGTCTATAAAGTATAATTATGAATTATGAATTATGAATTATGCTGACGCACGAAACCGCCTAATCAGTGCCGTCATTGCGAGGAGCGCAGCGACGTGGCAATCCCTAACAATCAATGCGTTCTTTGGGTAGGGATTGCTTCGCTGCGCTCGCAATGACGGCATTGTTTGGACGGCGTTGATGATTACTTTTTTGTACTTTATAGACAGACTCTAATTAGAGTTATGAGTTATTTTGTTTGCGTCAGCCTAACTCATAACTCATAACTCATAACCCATAACTCAATGCTGCCTGTTTGCAAAACATATAAACTCATAATGACGAATATACGAGTATTATCGACTGATATGTTCGTTTTCGGACAGATACTATATAAAAAATAGTGTACCTTTGCAGCGTTTGTTACAAATAGAAATAGTCAACACTATCATGTCATAAAGATGTTTTCGGTACATGTGGGAGGATTTTTGTTCGTGCCTTATCCTCCTTTTCTGTACCGATTTATCAAAAACAAAAAGGGAAAATAAAAGTGATAGTGATTTTATATAATGGTATAATGTTAATTAAATTATTAATTTATTAATTTGTGTGGTGTGTAGAGAGGATAAGTTGTTTCTTTTTCTCCTGTTTCCTTTCTTGCACCACCTTTTTTTTAAGGATAAAAAAGAATTGTTATCATAATATTCTTGTGCATGACGGGAAGTAAAGAAAGTTCAACATTCCCTTTCCAATTCTCCTCTTGCTCTTTTTTATTGTACTTATATTTATAATATGTCAGGAATTTATGTTCATATTCCGTTTTGTGTAAAAAGGTGTTCTTATTGTAATTTCTTTTCTTCTACAGCATTATCATTACAAGAGGCGTATGTAGAGGCTCTTTGTCGAGAGATGAATTTACGTTGTGATTATTTAAGTAATCAGCCTGCAGATACATTATATATAGGCGGGGGTACGCCAAGTGTATTGTCAGTTGCACTGATAGAGAAAATTATCTCTCATGCCAAAAATATATTCAATTTGACTCCACATGCTGAAATTACACTTGAAGCCAATCCAAACAATCTGACAGATGACTATATGAAACAATTATCCGATACTGCAATTAATCGGTTAAGTATTGGCATACAATCTTTTTTTGATGATAATTTGTTTGTGTTAGGTCGTGTTCATACGGGAAAACAGGCAGAAACAAGTCTTGAACTTGCACACAAATATCACTTTACAAATCTATCGGTAGACTTAATGTATGCCTATCCGCATTTGTCGGAAGACCAATGGAGAAAAAATTTGGAGAAAGTGAAAACAGTAAATCATCTTTCCTGTTACGCTCTTTCGTTGGAACCCCATTCAAAATTGTATAAACAGATACAAAACAAAATATATTTTTTCCCCGATGAAGAAGAAATAATTAGACAGTATCAACTATTGAGAGATTTTGCAAAGGAAAATGACTTTATTCACTATGAAACGTCTAATTTCTGTAAATCGGGTCAATTCTCCAGACATAATACCGATTGTTGGCAAAACAAAATCTATATAGGAATAGGTACGGCTGCGCATTCGTTTAATCGACTTCAACGACAATGGAATATAGCGAATGTAAACGATTATATTCAACAAATAAACTCTTTGAAGACACCCGATCAATGGGAAAAACAAGGAAAAAATGTTCTGTTCAACTACGAAATACTGACAACAACCATGCGTGTAAACGAATATATTATGACTTCCTTACGGACTGTTTGGGGTTGTAATCTTCAATATGTAAAAGAACAATTCGGACTGTCTTTCTATGTTGAATTAGTAGACAAACTCCATGCAATAAATCCACAATGGTATACCCTAAAGAATAACAAGTTACTATTAACTTCCCAAGGAAGTCTTCTGACTGACGCAATAGCAAGAGATTTATTTTTCGATTGATAATCTGTCTTGCATTCTTTCGTCTGCGAAAATCTTTAAAATCTGTGTCATTTATGAGGTTGTCATATACGGTAAAACATATACTTAGTGTCTGTCTATATAGTGTCTGTCCGAAAACTCATAAATTCATTTCTTCAATGTATAATTGTAATCAGAGAATAACGGTAAAGGGCTGAAAGCCCGCAATCAATAGCACAGGGCAACGCCCTGTGTAA
>JAIROC010000052.1 GCA_031257735.1 Bacteroidales bacterium
ATCAGTGGAGATTCACTGCAATTACGTATGGAAATATTAGCAGATGAATTAAGTAAATTAATTCCTGAAGATACAATAGTTAATATAGGAAATTCATTTGAAAACATACATACATTATCTGGAGATACAGGTACTTATGAAGATGAGTTATTTTTCTATCATGGAGATCATTTATCAAGTAATCAGATGATTACAGATATAAATGCAAATATAACGCAGCAAATACTCTATGCGCCATTCGGAGAGATTTTGACGGAATACAACGCCTATTGGCATCAAGGAAAAATACCTGATTATCAATTTAATGCGAAAGAAAAAGATGAAGAAAGCGGACTTTATTACTACTCCGCAAGGTACTATAATCCTCCGACTTTCATATCGAGAGACCCGCTGTTTGAAAAATATCCATTTATGTCGTCGTATTCGTATTGTGCTAATAATCCGGTGATTAGAGTTGATCCAGATGGAAGAGATTGGAGACAAAGACAAATGGCAGTTGAAAAAGCAAAAGAATATGTAGCGAAAAATAGTGGAAATACATATGCATTAGGAGGACGAGGGAATCCGGGAGGAATGACAGATTGTTCTGGAATGGTATCACGAACTATAATGGCAGGAGGAGAACCTGACCCATATACTAATCATACAGGTAGAGGTGTAGAACGTATAATTCAAGCATCAACACCTGTTGAAAATGTAAATGATATTGAAGCTGGAAATGTAATGGTTTTTAATACTGATAAACAAAAACGCGGGCATATTGGTCTTATTTCAGATGTACAAAAAGATTCCGATGGTAATACAATAGGGGTTACTATAATTGATTCAGGGGGCGATCCTGAAAGTGGGAAATCGGGACCACGATATACGCAAGTGACATTTGGAGGGAAAAAATATTGGGATAAGAAAATAGAAGGTGTTTATAAATGGGATACGATACCAGATACTACTTATGAAGGAGGCACATTGCCCAATGTAGACGTTGAAGCCCAAAGAATACCCTCAACATTGGAAAATAATCGTATAAATCAAATAGGAGAATAAATATTATGAAATACTTAGTTTATATAATATTGTTTTTTCTTCTTTTCTATGGATGTAATACTTCAACAAAAGAAGGTGATGATAATATGATTGCGATAGTAGATAGTAACAATAATAATAATCCATTAAAAGAATTTAATTTTTTCTTTAAGGAAAATAAGTTTTCTATTAAAGATATGAATAATTTAGATAATTTAGACAAAATTAAAAATAATTGGATTGTGTTAAAAAATGATGAAATTAATAGATTATTAATTGGCATTAATTCTATAGATTTTAAAGGTTCGGTAGTGCATTTATGCTGGTATAGAGTAATTAATAAATCAATACTACTAGTTGTATTTTATGTGGAAAATCTTATAACAGATGGTTATTTATTTATCTTATATGATGATAATGGAAATATAAAAGATTATATATTTTCTAATTATCCTTCTTGGGGGGACGTGATTGCTCAATATGATTATAAAGAAATTAGAGGATATAAAAATAAAAGATATAAAATAAAAGAAGACACATTAATTTTTATTACTAGTGAGATAGAGGATGTTTTTACTTTTGAACCAGAAAGAACAGATACTATATATAAAAAATCTGTCTTTGTTGAATATTTAATTAAAACAGAAATTGGAAAATTTAAACAAATAAAATCTGATTCAATCATAGAAGGAAATAAATTTCATTATTAAAAAGCATTTTGTTATGAAATAGTCTACCAAAAGAAAGCAAGTTACATTAGGCGATGCAAGTAGTAAAATAAAATATAAGAGATTGTTACGGCGGTCTCTTTTTTTTATGTGTTAAAAGAAAGGAAGACAAAAAAATAGTTTAATTCCCGTCTATGGCGGGATTGACAAAGTTCCGCCTACAGCGGAACAAAAAAAAAGAAAATCACATCAAGCATTATCTGTTCAATGAATTGGTAGCAACGTTTTTTAGGTTGTTTTTTAGTTTTTAAAAATATATAATCTTATCTATTTGTGTAGATTACATCTTTTTTGTTATACAAAAAAACTCATTCACGATAAAGTCGGGAACAAAAAAAGAGGGCAGTCATCCGCCGCAGGCGGAACAAAAAAAGAAAATCAACATCAAGCATTATCCGTTCAATGAGGGGAAGAGGACGTTTTTTAGGTTCTGTTTTTTGTCTTTAAAAATATATAATCTTATCTATTTGTGTAGATTACATCTTTTTTGTTATACAAAAAAACTCATTCCTGACAAAGTCAGGAACAAAAAAGAGGGCAGTCGTCCGCCGCAGGCGGAACGAAAAAAAAAAAAATCACATCAAACATTGTCCGCCATCGGGCGGAACTGCAAATCTTTTTGTTATATAATAATCCCAAATTGTCCATTAGAACCTAACTGCCTAATAACCAATATGTGTTCTAATGGATACCATTAGAAAATTGTCATTGTAATAGTTTGATTATACACACTATACGCTGTATTAATTCGTCGAAAATCGGTTGATTTTTGATGAATTAATGCTAATGGACATTTTGGGTTGATTACGCCCTTTCAGGGCTTAGTTTTTAGGAATTTACGTTACACAGGGCGTTGCCCTGTGCTATTGATTGCGGGCTTTCAGCCCTTTATCGTTATTCCCTGTTCGGACGAGGTTCTATCTCGTTCGAATTATCCTCGCAGGTTCTACCTGCGCAATAAAAAGAATATAAAATAAATGCAGGCATAGCCTGCTTGGATAGAGCGAACGAGGTAGAACCTCGTCCGAACGAGGAACGCATTGATTGTTAGGGATTGCCACGTCGCTGCGCTCCTCGCAATGACGTGTTGATTGTTGCGGGGAGCGCTTTTGAAACAACCCTAATTGTACTTTATAGACAGACACTAATTATTTTCATTTTCAATTTTCAATTGACGAAGTGAATTTTTGCAAAGATAATACTTTTGACCTTTTTAGCGCCTCAAAAAAAAATTCACCAAAAAATGATTTGTATGAAAAAAATATTGTACATTTGCAGCCTGAAAACGTACCCCCATAGAGATTGATGGAAATGTTTGGATAGGAGTGGTGTACGAGAAATAGTATATTGAGTTTGTAAACAGAAAAATAGATTTATTATTATGTGGGATAACAGATATTTTTTACAGTGGGAAAAAAAGAGACAAAAATTTTTTTCAAGTGGCGCTTTCGTTCAACTTTTTTTTGTTGATAATTTTTTTGCTTTTTTTGTCGGTGGCATGGGTTTTTCTGCCATTTTGATGAGAAAATTTCGACAAGAAACTGCTTTTTCGGGATGATTTGGCGGAAAATAGTGCAACGAAGAACTGTTTTTACATTCTGTATCAGCGCATAAAAAAAAAAATCGAAAAAAATCGAAAAAATGTTTTTCGTATCAAAAAATATTATACATTTGCAGCGCGAAAAACATACAGCAAAAGATTAAATAAAATGTTCGAAGGCAAGGATTATTATATATAAAGTGAGTAATTGAATTTGTAAAATAAATTGGATTTATCGTTATGAAACAAAACAGATATTCTTTACAGGAGAAAATAGAAAGTAGGAATTTTTTTTGGAGAAACACTTCTTTTACAGGAGTAGGGGAGGAGTTTGCCTGTTCCTTTTGTGTAAATATATCTTATATAATACGCTCACTAATTTACCCCCCTCCCCCCCCAACTTGCTCATCTACAGACAGTTACAAAACTGCGAGATTCTGTTGCTCAAAACAGCAGCCAAAATCAAAGACCGTCTCAGATTATTTTGTGGCTTTTGTGCTGCGGTATCCATTCATTATTTATTAAAAATTAAATGCCTATTGACTATGAATACTAATTTCTTCAATCGGAAAAAAACATTTATGCCTCTATATATAAGGAAGGAAAAAATCATGACGACTTTTGCCTATATATATATAAGGAAGGAAAAAGTTAGAGAGCCGCTTGCTATGATTTGTTTAGGGTGGAATAGTCATTTCCAATTTTTAACTTTTGATTTTCAATTAGTAAAAACAATTTTGTTCACCCTTGCCCACGCTTTGGCAAGCATGAAAATGATTTTTTTCGTCCTTGACCACGCTTTGGCAAGCATGAAAAAAGTTTTTTTCACCCTTGCCCACGCTTTGGCAAGCATGAAAAAAGTTTTTTTCGTCCTTGACCACGCATTGGCAAGTATGAAAATGATTTTTTTCGTCCTTGCCCACGTTTTGGCAAGTATGAAAAAAGTTTTTTTCGCCCTTGCCCACGCTTTGGCAAACATGAATTTTGAACCACAGAGAACACAGAGAACACGGAGAAAGGGTAGGAGCATAGCCTGCTCGGATAGAGCGAACGAGGTAGAATTTCGTCCGAATGAGGAGACATGTCATCCCTACGGGATTTTATTGACTGATGATATTTTTTCTACCGACATATCATCCCTACGGGATTTTTTGAGCGCTACTACAGAGGATCGACGTAGTCAATCCGTACCCTTTACCGTCATTGCGAGCGCAGCGTGGCAATCCCTAACAATCAATGCGTTTTTAGTTAGGGATTGGCTACGCCGAGCTTTGCTTCGGACGATGCGCTCTATTGTTAGGGATTACCACGTCGCTGCGCTCCTCGTAATGACGGTAAAGGGTAGGGTAGAACCTCGTCCGAACGAAGACACAGCAATCACATCGACATTCAGCAAGTCCCGCAGGGACGACACTTTATTAACCGTATGCTTTAGCTTACGGAGTAGAACCTGCAAGGATAATCCGAACGAGGTAGAACCTCGTCCGAACAAGGGCGTTATTGAGCGCTTTTGCGCTTTCACGCGTCAGCACATTTCATTTTCAATTTTCAATTTTCAATTTTCAATTAATAAAGTAATTCATAATTAAAATAAAAGTATCATGAAAAAGTTATTTTCTTACATAGTTGGTATATTCAGACAGTTAAACAATGAAACGCATGTTTTGTTAAACGATGAAGTTAGACGTGCGATAATTAAATACAACATCAGAAGCGAAGCGCTTGACAGGTTGTTAGAGAAACATCTAGAGGTCTTAAACGCGGAAAAAAGCGCCCTAGATATTATGGTAGCAAGTGCGTTTACAAAAGATATTAGAGATCAAGATAAAATTAGAGACAAAATCTTGAGAGGTTTTTTGTATGCGGTACGTTCTGCTCTGTTTCATGTTGACCCAATAAGGGTTAAATGGGCGCAAATTATCAATACCGTCCTGCGAAATTATGGGAATATCTCCGCGAAATCTTTTGACGCGGAAACCGCCGCTATCGATGACCTTATTCGTATCTTGAACGAAGGAAAAAATTTGGACGCCGTTAGAGGTCTCGGACTCGAAGATTGGTTGAAAAATCTTCAAATCGCTAACGATGATTTTAAAAACCTTATGCACGAACGTTATGACGAAAAAAGTCATCTCCCTATTATCCGTATGAGACAAGCTCGCAGAGAAAGCGATAGCTTAATACATCTGATATTTTCTCAAATAGAAATTTTAATCTTTACCCAAGGTGAAGATAACTATCAACCTTTTATTAAAGAAATCAATCTCATCATGGATAGATTTAAAGCGATACTCGCTCAACAAGCAGGCGTTAGAAAAAAAGAAAAAGAAAAAAATAAAGAAATCACCGACGAAATTAATAATGAAAACACTAAAGAAAATGAAATCACTAACGAATAAGATTTTTAAACCACAGAGTACACAGAGATTACGGAGGTTTTTAAAAGTAAATGCAGGAATAGCCTGCTTGGATAAAGCGAACGAGGTAGAATTTCGTCCGAACGAGGAGACATGTCATCCCTACGGGATTTTATTGACTGATGATATTTTTTCTACCGACATATCATCCCTACGGGATTTGAGCGCTACTACAGAGCTTACGGAGAGAGCAATCTCATCGACATTCAGCAAGTCCCGCAGGGGTCAATCCGTACCCTTTACCGTCATTGCGAGCGCAGCGTGGCAATCCGTAACAATCAATGCGTTTTTAGTTAGGGATTGGCTACGCCGAGCTTTGCTTCGGACGATGCGCTCTATTGTTAGGGATTACCACGTCGCTGCGCTCCTCGTAATGACGGGAAAGGGTAGGGATTACCTACGGGCAATCTCATCAACATTCAGCAAGTCCCGCAGGGACGACACTTTATTAACCGTATGCTTTAGCTTACGGAGCTTTAGCTTACGGAGTCAACAGCAAACTTTCGCGCTTTCGCGCCTTATTCATAAATTTATAATTCATAATTCATAATTCAACAAACGATGAAAACAACAAACAAATTTAGTAATAAACAACAACAACAACAAACAAGAGGGTTAAGTTCTAGCTCTTTAATTTTTAATGCTTTTAATAATAATATTCAAATGAAAAAATATTACACAAGATTTCTTAAGTTTTTTGCGCTTTGCGCAATAGTTTTGGGCTCCCTTATTAATGTAGCTTGGGGGCAAACTTCAATTAGTACTATCGGAGTAGCCGTTACAGAGAATTTTAATACACTGGCGAACACAAATGATAACAATCCTTGGACGAATAATTCTACTCTGTCAGGCTGGTACTCTAATCAAACCGTGTATCATACAAAATACGCATCTGGTCAAGGCGGTTTATATGCCTTTGGCGATGTTGGTAATTCGGATAGAGCTTTAGGAAGTTTATCATCCGGTCCTACTATTCGCTTTGGTTGGCGGTTGGTAAATAATACAGGAGTTACAATTAATTCCATTACAATCAGCTATACAGGTGAACAGTGGCGCAGAGGGGGAACCAATTCTCAAGCGATAGCCTTTGATTATAAGGTAGGCGCTAGCGGTATTTCTGACGGGAGCGGGTGGACTTCGGTTTCTGATCTTGATTTTACAAGTCCTTCTACTACTGGTGGTTCCAATACGGATATTGACGGAAATCTACAAGCTAACCAAAATAGTATATCTTATACAATTACAGGTTTGTCTATTGCAAATGGTCAGGAAATATGGATTAGATGGACGGATGTTAATGATGCAGGTACAGAGCATGGTTTAGCTGTGGATGATATTTCGGTTACGGCTTTCACTGCAAAGACAATACGCTATGTTACAGAAAACGGTGCAGGAATTGGTGATGGTTCGTCATGGACTAACGCTACATACGATTTGCAGGAAATGATTAATGCTTCCAGCGCAGGCGATCAAGTTTGGGTTGCTGCAGGAACATATAAACCTATGTACACTGCGGCTAACTATAGTCTAGGTAATGAACCTTCTACAAGTGGGGGACGTGATAATGCCTTTGTATTAAAAGCAGGCGTAAAGATTTACGGGGGCTTTGATGCCAACACTCCCGAAAATTCTGTTGCTGACCGTGCTATTACTACAGAAAGCGGCATAACTATAATGCAGCATGAAAGCATACTCAGCGGAGACATAGGTATACCAATTAATAATACCGATAATTGTTACCATGTAGTTATTGGCGCTGGAAATATGGTAAGCGGTACTGACACAGCCCGTCTTGACGGCTTTACTATCGAAGGAGGAAATGCAGCCCCTGGACAAGACGAAATAACTGTGAACAATGTGACTGTTCAACATCGTCGTGGTGGAGGAATATTCAATCAAGACGCTGCTCCCATTCTGGCTCATCTTGTCATTAGCAACAACATGGCAACGGCATCCACTGCTGGTGGTATAGGGGGCGGGATATGCAACAGGGGGACTTCGTCTAATGCCGTTTTGACCCATGTGATCATTAAAAACAACAAAGCACATTGGGGCGGTGGAATAGGAAATCATACATCTTCTCCTGTTTTAACCCATGTGGTCATTAGCAATAACGAGGCAAATTCAGGCGGCGGCGGAATGTATAATCTTGCTAATGAAAATATAGCTAAGCCCGTTTTGGAATATGTGACCATTATCAATAACAAGGCAAAAACATCAGGTGGTGGAATATCTAATGACGGTAATGGGAATTACCCGAATGATGCGTCTAAATCTCCTGTACTGACTCATGTAATCATTAGCAACAACACGACAACGGGAACGACCCCAGGTATTGATTTTGGTGGTGGCGGGATATTTAATGGCTTCTTTTCTCCCACATTGACAGATGTAACTATTGACGGTAACATGACAGCATTATCGGGTGGCGGGATATATAACAGATATTCTTCTCCTGTACTGACCAATGTTACTATTAGTAATAATAAGGCAACCAGCACTAATTCTAATGAAGGTGGTGGTGGGATATATAACTATAATGCTTCTCCCACATTAACTGATGTCATCATCAAGGGAAATGAGGCATCTTACAATGGCGGTGGGATAGGCAATGTACATGGTTCTTCTCCTCTCGTACTGACCAATGTCATCATTAGTAAAAACACGGCAAAAAATAATGGCGGGGGGATAAGCAATACCCATTTGAGTACTTCTCTCAAACTGAAAAATGTAACTATTGACAGTAACGAGGCAACAGTTACGGGTGGCGGAATATATAACAATATGTGTTCTCCCGCATTGACCGATCTTACTATTAGAGGAAATAATGCAAAAAACGGCGGCGGGATAAGCAATGAAAATGAATCTTCTCCCCAACTGGTCGATGTCATCATTAGTAAAAACACGGCAACCTCCAATGGTGGCGGGATGTATAATTACGGTAATAATACTACTCCTACACTGACAAATGTAACTATTGACAGTAACGAGGCACATTTGGGGGGCGGGATATATAACGAGAGTTCTTCTCCCACATTGACCGATGTTACTATTAGCGGAAATCACGCTCAGGGTAGTGATGCTGAAGGTGGTGGGATATATAATAATAGTTCTTCTCCCACATTGACTAATGTTATTATTAGAGGGAATAAGTCAGATGATGACGGTGGCGGGATAAGCAATATAGTTAGTTCTTCTCCCAAATTGTTCAATGTCCTCATTAGTGGAAACAAGGCACAGTTACGTGGCGGTGGGATGTTCAATAGCGGTAGTCAGACTAAGCCCGTACTGACCAATGTTACCATTAGCGGAAATAATACAACCTCCGGCAGTGGCGGGATTTTCATTGACCAGAGCGTTATTACGAGTCTGAATACTATTATATGGGGTAACGGATCATCTAATATTATAATAAGTAATGCTGGCGAAATCACATTCACAAACAGTCTGGTGGAAGAAATTGACCTTACAGGCGTAGGTACGGGCAACCTTGATGGTACAAATCCAAATAATGCTCCGCAGTTTGTAGATGCAAAAGATGCATCATTAGTTCCGACTATTGCGGGAGATTATTCTTTAGAATGTAGCAGTCCTGCTATTAACACAGGAAAGGATGATGCTAACTTGCCAGCAACAGATTTAGCGGGGAATAGTCGTAATGTTAATATAGTTGATCTTGGCGCTTATGAATATCAAACTGATCTAACAGATATTCTTGCGGTAGACATGAGTAATCAAAACATCTGTAATGGAGGCAGCGCAGAATTGCAAGTAAAAGGGACAGCGCCTTTTGATATAAAATTCCAAACACAGAAATGGAATGGTAGTCAATGGGAATGGGTAAAAGCGGATGAGTCTCTTTCAGGAAATAGGAAAGACGCTAATATCTTTAACAGACATTTGGAAGCAGGAGATATTTATGATGGCACAGCCTACGTAGAATCTAAAGCAGATGGTAAATATAAATTCCATTTGTTAAACATTGCAGATGCTACAGGTTGTATCAATTGGGTTCCTAAAACAGCAGAAGTAGACGTAAGTACAACGTTATCTGCTCCAACAGTAAGCATGGATACGCAAGCCATCTATAATGGAGGTAGCGCAGAGTTGAAAGTAACAGGACAAGCTCCCATGGATATAAAATTCCAAACACAGAAATGGAATACAAATAATAATTCATGGGAATGGGTAAAAGCGGATGAGTCTCTTTCAACAAACAGGAGTGAGGCTGAAATCTTTAACAGACATTTGGAAGCAGGAGATATTTATAATGGCATAGCCTACGTAGAATCTAAAGCAGCTGGTAAATATCAATTCAATTTGTTAAGTATTACAGATGCTACAAATTGTACCAATACGACGCGCAAAACAGCAGTAGTAGAAGTATATGAAACTTCTGCTCCAACAGTAAGTATGGATACACAAATCATTTGTAATGGAGCTAGCGCTGAGTTGAAAGTAACAGGGACACCTCCTTTTGATATAAAATTCCAAACACAGAAATGGAATGAAAATACTAATTTATGGGAATGGGTAAAAGAGGCAAGTCCAAGTCCTAATGATACAGTTATTACCTTTAACAGACATTTGGAAGCAGGCGATATCTATGATGGCATAGCCTACGTAGAGTCTGCAGCAGATGGTAGATATCAATTTAATTTGTTAAGCATTAAAGATGGTTTCGGTCGTATCAATACGACGCACAAGACAGCAGTAGTAGAAGTAAATACAACGTTAGCGCCAACAGTAAGTATGGATACGCAATACATCTATAAAGGAGGCAGCGCTGAGTTGAAAGTAACAGGACAAGCTCCCATGGATATAAAATTCCAAACACAGATAGATGATAATGGTAACTGGAAATGGGTAAAAGCGAATGGGGAGCTTTCAACAAACAGGAGTGAGGCTGAAATCTTTAACAGACATTTGGAAGCAGAAGATATCTATAATGGTATAGCCTGCGTAGAGTCTGAAGCAGCAGGTAAATATCAATTTAATTTGTTAAGTATTACAAATGTTCATTGTACGAATAAGACGCGCACCACATCAGTAGTAGAAGTATATGAAACTTCTGCTCCAACAGTAAGTATGGATACGCAAACCATTTGTAATGGAGCTAGTGCAGAGTTGAAAGTAACAGGGACACCTCCTTTTGATATAAAATTCCAAACACAGAAATGGGATAACAATGAATGGAAATGGGTAAAAGCGGATAATACTCTTTCAACAGACAGGAAAGACGCTGAAATCTTTAACAGACATTTGGAAGCAGAAGATATTTATAATGGAATAGCCTACGTAGCATCTGCAGCAGATGGTAAATATCAATTTAATTTATTAAGCATTACAGATGGTTCAAATCATATCAATAAGACGCGCAAAACAGCAGTCGTAGACGTAAGTACAACGTTATTTGCTCCAACTGTAAGCATGGCAGATCAGACTATTTGTAATAAAGCTAGCGCAGAGTTGATAGTAACAGGAAAAGCTCCCATGGATATAAAATTCCAAACACAGAAATGGAATGAAAATACTATTTCATGGGAATGGGTAAAAGATGCAAGTCCAAGTCCTAATGATACAGTTATTACCTTTAACAGACATTTAGCTGAACCCGATATTGATGGAGGCAAAGCTTACGTAGCATCTGCAGCAGATGGAAAATACAGGTTCTATTTAATGACTATAAAAGATGCCAACGACTGTATAAACAGGAAGAAGGATACAGCAGAGGTAATAGTACGTTCATCTCCAACCGTTAAGATGGAGGGTTTGAGTAGTGGATCAGCCACTATTTGTAAGGGCGATTCGATAAAATTAGTCTTTACAGGACAACAACCATTCACTATAAAATTTAGTTCAACAGAAGATGGCAATACAGAAGAATTCTATAAGAGAGATATAGGCACAATAAATAATGAAGAATGGATTACTGCTTTCAGAGCAGGAACATTTTCATTTGAATTAGACAGTTTAATAGATGGGGATGGATGTTTAGTAGATTTAACAGACAATGCAAATACGCTTACAGCCACAGTAAATGTAAATCCGTTACCGACAGTAAGCATGGATCAGTCTCAACCAATCTGTATGGGAGACAGCGTAGCAATAAAAGTAACAGGAACACCGCCGTATGACATAAAGTTCAAGACGCAAAGAAATGGCGTATGGGTAAACAGCAGCGATGGCTTAGAAGCTAATGCAGAAATATTCAACAGACATTTAGAAGGAACTGATATAAAAGATGGAAAGGCATACATAGCATCAGCAGATACAGGGACGTATACGTTTACATTCGTAAGTATCCAGGATGCAAATTGTATAAATGATACTTCAAAAATAACAGCGGAAGTTAGAGTAAATCCTCGTCCGAGAGTAAGTATGGCTTCGCTTCAAACAGTCTGTAAAGGAGACAGCGCAGAAATAAGTCTATCAGGCACACCGCCGTATGAAATACAGTTCAAGACAAAGAAAAATGACGAATGGGTAATAAACGATGAAGGGGAAACATCATCTACAGCAGGTAAGGCAGGCGCTTATATCTTCAGAAGGAATTTAGCGGCAACCGATGTAGTAGATGGAAAAGCTAAGATAGAGACAGCAGATACAGGGACGTATGAATTTTATTTGGTAAGTATCCAAGACAATAACTGTTTTAATGATACCTTAGAAGCAACAGGAAAAGTACGCGTAAATCCGCGTCCAACGGTAAGCATGGAAGATCAGGAAATCTGTAAAGGAGAGAATGCAACAATAAGCCTGACAGGAACAGCTCCGTATGAAATAAAATTCAAGACGCAAAGAAATGGCGTATGGGTAGGAGGTACTGATGAAGCAAGTGCGATAGAATTTCGTAGGAATTTAACATCAGCCGAAGTAATAGGTGGGAAGGCGTTCATTCCGTCAGAGGATACGGGAACGTATGTATTTCATTTAGTAAGTATAGAAGATGCAAACTGTCTAAATACCATAACAACATCGACAACAGCAAAAGTACGCGTAAATGCGTTGCCGACAGTAAGCATGCGCGATACGACATTGTGTGTAGGCGGATCAGCTAAAGTATATTTAACAGGGAAGGCTCCGTTTACGATAGATTTCGAAACATTATATAATGATGGATTAGAAACAAATGATACCTTGAGTGGAACATTTTCACGAAACGTAACAGCAGTAGATTTACAAACAGATGTAGACGGAGATTATGTATTGATAGCATCCGAATATATAGGCAAGTTTGCATTTACATTAAAAGGATTGACAGACGATAATGGATGTTCAGCAGTAATAGATCCAATGCATCCTGTAACAGCCACAGTAAAAGTAAATCCGTTACCGACGGTAACAATTTCAGCAGACACGGCAATTTGTAAAGGCGGAACACTTGCGATACATTTTACAGGTACGCCTCCTTATACATTAGATTATACGGTTGATGGCGCAGCTGCTTCATCAATAGGATTGACTTCACCATTGACAGTGTATACAACGAATGATACTGCCATAGAAATAAATACGGCAGGTACTCATACCATTGAGGTAACAAATTTAGTAGACGGCAATGGATGTTCTTATGATGCAGCCAACAGTACAGCAACCGCTAATGTATTTGTATCTTATCCCACAGTAACGATAAAGAATGAAACGCTTTGTGCAGGAGACAGCATACCTGTAGCCTTTACGGGAAAAGCGCCATTTGAATTGGAGTATGAGATTAATGGCTTGGCTCCGTCCGAGTATGGTTTAGCCAATACATTAAAAGTTTATCAAAATGATACGGTGATATTCTTAACAGTAGCAGGAAAAATAGCGAAGGGTACTTTTGCTTTTACATTCAAAAACCTGAAAGATGATTTGGGATGTATTGCAGATAATAACAGTCTTACTCAAACACCAGTGGTAATTATAAACACCAGACCTACTGTAACAATGTTAGGCGTAGCTGACGGTGGTAGCAATATTATATGTTTGGGAACAAGCAAGGTTTTAGAGGTTAGTGGAGGAGAATTTCCATATACCTTAACCTATTGGGATAACCGTTGGGATACAAGTACCATAACACTTACTGGGCAATACACCCCCATACCTTCACAGGAAGCTGGACACTTTGAGTTCCGTCTAATTAGTTTGACGGATAACAAAGGTTGTGCGGTAGATACAAATGATCATAACAGTAATACGGTAACAGCCTTTGTATATGTAAATCCGATACCGACTGTAAGTATGCCGTCAGCGCCGGTATGTAAAAACGACAGCATAACGATTAACTTTATAGGTACGCCACCGTTTACATTGGGTTATACAGTGGCAAAAGACGGAGTCGTTCAATCACCCGGAGTTTATCAATTGCCAATAAAATTTGGAAATGGAACAGATGAGTATTCGATAACACAGACAGGAGATACGTCATATACCGCCAAAATAAAAGCAGGAGAAGCAGGAGATTTTACATTTGTATTAAATACCATACAAGATAAATACTGTAGCAATAATAATATCACTGATAATACGGTAAATATAACTGTAAATGAATTGCCGACAGTAAAGATGGATGAAATAAATCCAGATGGAAGCGATACAATTTGTTTCGGAGAATCTAAGGACTTAGTATTTACAGGAAAA
>JAIROC010000065.1 GCA_031257735.1 Bacteroidales bacterium
TTTCAATTTTCAATTTTCAATTTTCAATTTTCAATTATTGAAGGGCGTTGCCACTGTGCTAATGATTTATGGCTTTCAGCCATTGTAAGAGCGATATTCTTTAATTTTATTTCATAATAGACAAAATGACATTATGAAAGTGTGATTATTCAACATGTTGATCCTGCCTATTTGCAAAATGTATCAATTCATAATGACGAATATACGAAACGTTTAATAGTTTTCGGACAGACACTATATAGGCAAACATCCAACACCAGAGAGAAACAGTTATGCTATCATGGAATTTGACTTTTCGGGACTGAATACTTCCAACGAGGAAAAGTTCGAAAAGTCTTTTTCCGATGAAGTACAGCAAAGCGTTCAACGGTTTCTGGGGATGTACAAACAGATTATTCCCAATGCCGAACATTTGATACGACAAATAGAAAAGAAAAAAGATTCGGGTATTAATGTTTTGGGTATTGCATTTAATGCCGCGTCTGCATTTATTTTTAATATATTTTCCATTTCGACCTTTACTGTGCAGGTAGAACCTGCAAGGATAATTCGGACGAGGTTTTACCTCGTCCGAACAAGGGTAATACCTGCAAAAAAGTTATATGCTTTACCATTTTGATTAATCTTTACCTATTTTACGAAGTTTATCATATTTTCCCTTAACATAAAGGGCATCAATGGCATCTTTTTCTGTCTTATAACGATAACCGCTAGATCCATCCCACTGATAATAGAAATTATCGTGGTGTCTGTTTTTACGAATTATCCCCTGTATGACCTTACCGCCTTCTTCCCATCTTATCCTTTTATAAGGATCGTCGCCTAATTCAGGGATCCATTCATTGCTGACTTCATTTCCCAACCAATCCACTATTTTGTAATTAGATGGGATTGATACTGCATCAGGATCAATATCGCTTGCGGCGCGTTGCATTGTTTCCCGCATTCTTTCTTTATATTCCTCATGTCTTATTTTCCATATTTCCTGACGGACAGCCTCATTACGTATAAAATCTACCAGTTCACTGGAAGGTAATCCTTGATGTGCAAATTGTAGCCATGTATTCTGTTTTTCTAATTGTTCTTGTGTTGGGACTATCGAACTAAATCTTAATCCAACCGTATCATGAGTAATAGATAATTCCGATGAAGCTTTTAGTAAATCAAATACGTTTATTCCTGTTTTTGTAACACCTTCCCCAAAATCCAACAAAATAGCATAGAATATCTTTCCACGAGAAGGAATGGCAGGATAAAAACAACGCCCTGTTTCCGCCGCTATTAATTCAACTTGAGTAGTTGGAGCGCCAAGCATTCCTGCGAAATTAACCAAAGCATTCATAAAATTACCTTGTCCTGTAAGCCTTGTTGTTTGTGTCAAAGAACCTCCTGCCGCTATTTCTATAGGTAGAGCAAATTTACTTGTATTTTCAACTTCCCCATATACAATAAATTGTATTGCTCCATATTCGCTAACCATCCCTGCTGTATATTGACTTTGTTTCCATGTTTCCCATTCTTTGTTCTGTGACCCTATTATATGTTTGCTTCGTATAAATATATTTTTTGTGGCTTCTTCTTTAAATTTTTCTTCCATTATACTTTTTATATCCACATCTGTTATCGTCAAATTTTCATACACCGGATTAGCTAATATCTCTTTGAATTGTTCAATTACAATCATCCCTGAACTATATGAACGATTAACTATATCCCAATAGAAAGAAAGCATATCGTTTTTCTTGTAGGAATAACTTAACCATGAATATTGAGCATTAAACTCGTCAAATTTATCAACAGTCCCCGGATTCGACAATTCATACATCCCATAATAATAATTTTGTTTTACGTTATCCGATACATTTGCAAAATCTGATTTGGTCAAGTAAATATCATTTCCAAATGCGGTTTGTAATTTAATCCAATCTTGCTTTGTCTGATTAGATTCTTTAAAGGCATTAAGAACCGCTATTTTTCTATAGCTTGTATTGGGATAGAATTCCAAGAATTTAATGCCATTATCTACATTTTTAATTAAATTCAAAAGATATGATTCTACATCATAATTTACCGTATATCTCCGCGCAGCGCTTATAGCGTCATCAAACGTTAGACTTGAAATAATATACTTTATCTTTGCCTGTTCGGTTGATTGTTCAAAAGGGAATGTCTCTATTAAAACAGGAAGTTCTGTTCGGGAGAGATTATTGATACCGCTTAAAACCACATTATTTGTATACAAACTATTCGGAAACATTAACTTAAAGTCTTTCGCATCTGTTATGTTTTTGACTGTATAATTTTGTTCTATCGAAGGATGTATAATAGTAAAATTATTGTTAGCTCCTTTTAGGTATCTGTATTCGGGATTTGCTTTTCGTATCCATTCGGTTACTTCTTTAACCTCTACTTCTTTTCCGTAACCTGCAATTCGTCCGGCAAAATAAGCAATTCCAGCGCCCACTAGAGCGCCTGCTACCGCGCCTCCTACGCGAGACGTTTTTCGTTGGTCGCCATCCTGATATTTAAAAGGACTTGCAAAATAGCCCGCTACAGCGCCTCCTACTGGCAATGCAACCCCTACGGTAATACCAAATCCATTTGCGCGCTTTTTGTAATATGGCTCTTCAACTGCTATCCGTTGATTATAATCGGGCGCGCTTACATATTTTGCCGCCGGTTTTTTGCTGACGCAAGAACACATCAAACTGATAGTTACTACCAATACCGTTAATTGTTGTTTATATTCCCTCATTTCTATTGTATTTATTATTAATTAAAAAGACATTCCTAAACCTATACTCCATGCTCGAAACAATGTTGTTTTATTGGAAAGTGGAAAACCCTGTTTATACTCTCCGCCAAAGAAAAACCCACGCGCTATATATACTCTCATCCCACACTTAAACATAAAGTTTCCCGTCCCTATGGAAGAAAACGAATCGGGATGGGCTTCTTTTTCTTTCGAACTTCTCTTCGTGGCAAGTCTGGATGTCTGATAACCTATTCCTATATAGGGATAAAGATACTGGGATACTTTTCCCAAATAAGGAAGGACATACAAATTACAAAGAAATTCAAACCCGTTGTGTTTTAAAGAATCATTATAGGTATCAAACCCATTACTAAAACCGGTAATCTCTATTTCTACAGGATGTATCATAAGTGAAGTAGTTATTTCATATCCAAATTTAGGTTTGATATATTTTGCGCTTAAAGAGTTTTCGTAAGTCTCATTAATGAATCTAACATTTCTGTACTTTGCTGCCATTGTAAAAGAAACGCGTCTATTCCTATGTATAGTCGCTTTAAACGCGTCCACTTCTTTTTTTGCCGGCTTTTTATCTAATTTCAAAGGATGATTTTTCTGTGCCATAACACAATCTATGTTCACAAATAGCAAAACCAGCATAAACGCTATACTATACTTAATCTGTTTTTTCATCTTGATGTATATTTATTTGGTTATAATATAATCTATTCTAATATAATCTACTAAAAGTGTTGCTCCTTTGGGTATTTGAAATCCATAATTCGCAGTGAAATCATTATAATCAGTCATATAGCAAAATGTTTCATCCATAAAGAAACTCATTTTTGTTCCAAATTTACGTATCGTATATACATGATAGGAGCTTGGAGAAAATACAGAGGGTTTGTCATACCATAAAGCGCTTTTATTCCCATTGTAATATCCGATATTCAAAGAATTATCCGTACCGCCTATAATCGTAAAATAATAATATGACGGATTATTAATTCCAAAGACAAGTCCATGATGTTTGCTTTTAACAGGCGAATTAAACGCCATCCCTGTCTCGATTTGAAAATCCATAGATGAGTTAATGTTGAACTTGTCCCACACATAAAAATCCTTTTTCGCCTTAATAGAAAGATTTCCGTCAGTAATAGTATATGTGGCGTATTCGTCGCTTTTTTCTTCCCAATCGGAGGTTGCCGCATCTTTAAATTCTTGCAGATACACTATTGAAGCGCTGACTACATTATTATAATTATTAGTTTCTGGCGCCGATGGCGGTGCCGCTTCAATAAACAAACGTTTTACCGCATCTTCATTTTCCGTTTTGTCGCAAGCCACTAAAATGTTTATTAGTAGCGCTAATGATATTCCGTTTCTTAGGAATGCGCTTGTTGGCATCCCCATAGATAATATTTTTCTCATTTCTCTCATTTCTTTTATTTTTATTTTTTTACTCTGTTACGGTATTAGCGCTCAGATGTACAAGCTGATTATTATTTGTTAATTATTAACTTCCGGTTACTGATGATTTTATTTTCATTGTAGACAGCAATAAAATAAATACCCGAAGACAATTGCTCAAGATTAATTATTGTTTCTTCGTTGAGAATTTTTCCTCTTTGATATACCTGACCCTGCGGAGAAATAATGGCGTACTTAAGCGGAGCATCATTCAGTAAGTCTTTGGAGACAAACAACCGACAACTGTTGGTTGCTGGATTGGGATACAGTTTACAGTATTGTATTTCCGGTTCGTGGGTTTTAATATCATCTCCTGTCCCCGGATCTTCAGGTAATTCTGTTTTTCCAAATTCTGCCGACAGTTGTGATTCATTGTTTGCCAAATCAAAAGCGTATACGGTAACATAAACCTCTTCATCTAATTGGTTGTCTTGCAAGTCTACAGAAAGCGTATTGCCACTTCGGTTGCATTCCGTTACAAGACCATTAATCAGCACAAGTACCCTTTTCCACGCAACCGCCATGTTATCGGTAACGGTAATATTTACTCTGCGCGATGAATCCGATTTATTGATGTTAATCTTTGGCGCTTCCTTATCGCCGTTTACGCTTATGCCAAGACAATATATTCCAAAGCGATTGGTTGAAATGGTATCATTTACCGTACCTATTCTTTCCCAGTGGTCGCTTGTCATGGCTTGATAATATACCGAAACAGGATATGTGGAATTTATCTCTAAAAAGGATAAATCATCTGCCCCAAGGGTGGTATATACTTTAAAATTCCCTAATGGCGCTACTGATAGCGTATCATTGTTATGATAGCCTCTTAAATAAAATACATCACTGATAACGACAAATGTATCCTGTTCTACGGTTGCCCCCAATAAACTGCCGCCCGGATAAAAATATTCCATGTCTACTGTGGTATTCAATTCAAAGGCTTGGTTTTCGCCAGGAAGAATAAAACTGAATGTGGATATATCGGTTTGCCCCTTTTCTCTTAACTGTGAATACCGGGACAGCGATTTCGCATATTTACGCGACCTTTGAACACTGGTTAGCGTTTTGCCTTTATTATCTTCGGAACTAAACATGGCGGTAAGTTTATGCCAGTATTCCTTTGCTTTTTCCGCAATTGCTCCTCCAAAATCCATTATGGAGGATACTATATTATCCCACAGTTCATCCAAGCGTTGAGCAGGTGAAAACCAATAGACGCCCTTATCTATGTCTTCGTATTTAACAACAGACAATATTTTATTTGCGTTACCTTGAAATTGTCCTTCCCCCAATGGATATTTGCCTTCTACAAAAAGATTGCCTTCCATAGTAAAACTCCAATCCAATCCGAAAATTGCCGATTTCAATTCTAATTTTTTGGATAATCCTATACCCGCAGAGTATTTTTTTTCTGATGTTCGGGTAAAGCCACTATTGACAACTTTCAACAGAGAGGTATCTGTGGTACACATTCCGGCGCCTATATTAAACAATGCGCTGTTTATATCTTCGGCTAACGGTATATAGGCTGAAGAACGATTGTTCAGATAATTCCAAACAGGTTCATTGATAGTAAATTTGTTCGCATTGTCAAAAATTGCTTTCCCAAAACTGTATTTATGTTCGTACTCTTTGCTCGCCAATATATCCAAACTGGGACTCCAGGGGATTAGATTCCCAAATTCCATAGAGACATCTATAGAGGCTTCCTGATTTAATGTGATATCCCCGCCAGCAAGATGGTTATTCTCATCTATTTTTCTTGCTATCTTCATACCGCTTGCCTGCGCTACGGTGGCGCTTGCTCCGTATTTTGCTCCTGTGGCATCCTTATAGCCTACCGACATCTCTATATCGCCTTCCTGTTTGGTTGTTACATAATTTGTGAATGTTGTTGTTTGTTTTGAACCGTCGTATTCTTCGGTTGAACCGAAAATAAATGACATCTTTTTACTTGTGCTGAGTTCCGCTTTGACACCCGAACTGCCTGTGCCAAAACTAATATCCAATTCGCCCGCAAAAGAATTTTTGTTCGTAAGACCGGTATTTGATTCCGTTTTGTAATCTGTTGTAGCCTCTAAATAATGACCGAGAGCTGTTACTATTGAATATAATTTCGTATCAGTGCTTCCTACACGATCAAGAATGTCCGTCAATAGATTAGTGCCTATTTTAAGAAAAGAAGAAAATTCTTCTTCGTGCTTCAATTTCTGAACCGTACCGGCTTCATCCATAACCCCAAATTTAACGACAGGGGTTGGCGTATGAAACCCATAGCCGGCTGACAGTTTTACTTCATTCTCAAACACATATTTGAAACTTTTCAGTTGGCTTTCGGCGCTCCAATCATCTTCAAACTCGCTTTTTAATGCTAGCTTTGCCTTGTCTGATACTGACAATTTATAATCTTCAAATGCTGTCTCTTGTTTCGTTTCAAGCCCAGCGCCCAGTTCTATCCCTATTATCTGTTCTTCTGCCTGATATTGTGATACGGATATAAAGGCTAACAGAAAATCATTTTCCAACACGGGTATACTTTTTCCGTCTTCCATTCGCAAACCCGAAAAAAACATTTGGTTTATGCCCAAATTAACATTATCATCATCATTATCATCTACGTCTGTGCCCCAAGTTTTAAAGGCAAGCGTTAAGGCGCCATTTATATCGCTGGGTGAACTGCTGTATAGTTTATTATTAACCGTATAATCAATAATTGCACCCGGAACAGGCATGCCGTCTGCATCTGTTATTTGGTAGTATCGATAAATTGTCGACAGCCTTTTTACTTTATAATCGCTTCGATTTATATTGGGAATTAGATCTTTTATGTTGGCATTGGTAACAGTTGCACTTGCAAAATAAGCCGTAAAAACGGTATCGGAAATGACAGTAATTGTTCGCGGATTAGTTGTATTGCCGTCATTCCATTGCACAAAACGGTAACCTGTATTGGGCGTGGCGGTAATTGTTGCCGTAGCATTGGCAAGATAATATCCGCTACCGCTAACTGTTCCCATGTCTGGATCGTTTGTAGTGACTGAAAGTTGGTATGTTCTCTGAATGGTAACAAACTCTGCCGTAAAACTTGTATCAGATGTTACGATAATTGTTCGCGGATTAGTTGTATTGCCGTCGTTCCATTGCACAAAACGATAACCGGTATTAGCTGTAGCCGCAATAATAGCTGTGTCGTTTGTACAGGTATTCATTTGTGTTATAGTAGCGCTTCCCATTGTGTTATCATTACTTTGCACGGTAATATTCGCAAAAGAAACATCCCCTATAATATTAGTGAAGCTACTCCATCCGGAAGCGCTTTGATATGCTGCCACGCTGCCACAGGGTACATGTACAGGAATAGTTGTTGATACGGAAGAAAAAGTAGAATTGCCATTAATTGAAGGTGGAGTTAGCGCTTTCACATACATTTCTGTTAAGCCGCTGCAACCATAAAAAACAAAATCTCCAATAGAGTCAACCGAATTGGGAATGGTTACGGATGTTAAGCCGCTGCAATAGTAAAAAGTGGCATCTCCAATAGAGGTAACCGAATTGCCAATGGTTACAGAGGTTAAGCCGCTGCAATAGTAAAAAGCGCCATCTCCAATAGAGGTAACCGAATTGGGAATGGTTACAGAGGTTAAGCCGCTACAATTTCTAAAAGCCCAATATCCAATAGAGGTAACCGAATTGGGAATGGTTACGGAGGTTAAGCCGCTGCAATAGTAAAAAGCAGAATTTCCGATAGAGGTAACCGAATTGGGAATGGTATAATTTCCTGTTTTACCGGCAGGACAACTTATCAGTGTTGTTTGAGCCTTATCGAACAATACGCCACTATTAGAAGAATAAGATGTATTGTTGGCATCAACAGAAATGGATGTTAAGCCGCTGCAACCTTCAAAAGCCCATACATCAATAGAGGTAACCGAATTGGGAATGGTTACGGAGGTTAAGCCGCTGCAACCTTCAAAAGCCCATACATCAATAGAGGTAACCGAATTGGGAATGGTTACAGAGGTTAAGCCGCTGCAACCGCGAAAAGCCCCACTTCCAATAGAGGTAACCGAATTGGGAATGGTTATGGATGTTAAGCCGCTACAATACTCAAAAGTATTAGATTCAATAGTTGTCATCGAATTTGAAATAGTTACAGAAGTTAAACCGCTGCAAGACGCAAAAGCACTATATCTAATAACTGTCACCGAATTGGGTATGGTTAGCGCACCTGTTAAGCCACTGCAATTGGAAAAAGCAAAATATTCAATAGTCGTCACCGTATTTGGAATACTTACTGATGTTAAGCCAGTGCAATTGGAAAAAGCAAAAGTTTCAATAGTCGTAACCGAATTTCCAATAGTTATTGATGTTAAGCCGCTAAAATCGCTAAAAGTACTACTTCCAATGATTGTAACACCTTGTTGTATATCCAAAATTTTAATATAATCATGGTATGAATACCAAGGAGTATAAGTAGAATAAAAATAATTCTCCATCGCTCCATTTCCGCTAATAGTAAGCGTGTAGTTCGGAGAAGTTCCGGTAATTTCCCATGCGCAGCCGCCTGTTGTACCTGAGGCTACTACTTGCGCCATTGTTTTGTTAGCAGCACAAAGGCAAAGAACTGCGACTAAAATTAAAGCTATTTTTTTCATTTTGATTGTATTTATTTATTAGTAATAATTTTCATTTTATTCCCTCGTTCGGACGAGGTTCTACCTCGTTCGCCCTATCCAAGCAGGCTATGCCTGTATTTATCTCTGAACAGGGGGCAAAACATGTTTTGTCTCTACCTCGTCCCGACATGTCATCCCTACGGGATTTTTTGATTGAGAGCGTGCTGTTCTCTACCGATATGTCATCCCTACGGGATTTTTTGAGCGCTACCCCATACCATAAGCTAAAGCATACGGTTAATAAAGTATTGTCCCTGCGGGACTTGCTAACCGACGATGTGATTGTTCTGTCTTCGTTCGGACGAGGTTCTACCTCGTTCGCTCTATCCAAGCAGGCT
>JAIROC010000067.1 GCA_031257735.1 Bacteroidales bacterium
TGAGATACTGAAACATGCTTTTGGGGATTTTCTTCTAAGGGGTCTATTTTAATTTTATGTGCACGTTGTCCTCTGATTTTGCGGACAATTTCTTTTACATGTACAAGAACTGCATCTGGAACGTCTGATACGACAGCTATAGCTTGTACGCGAGTGGCTATGGCAGGTAAAATAGAAAATGCCTGTTGACGATCATCTTCTGCATTAATAGAAGTGGATAGTATATCATCAACATGGTTGATAGCTGATTTAATAATTTGTGATTGTCCCTTAAGCGTAAAGATTTGTAAATTTGGGGGGGAAGGATTATAGCCAATTCCGAAACTTTCACATGCGCTAATTAGTTTATTGAAATTACCTAAGTAGGTATTGATACCTGATTCTACATTTGATTTCATAACAATTTATTTTAGTTTATTAGATACTTTTATTTTAGGCTACAAAGATAGCAAAAAAAAATATATCTGAACAATTTTTCTTTATTTTTTGATGAATTATTTTTCACTTGCATGATATATTAATTCTTTATCAGACAATTAAAGTTACAAATAGTCAATTTATATCCATAATTCATAATTCGCTCATTGCTTGTTTTTCACCTGTAAAGACAAGATGCGTAATTGGTTTTGTTTCTATATTGATAGAAATACGGGCAGAACCTTGGTCATTGAAAACGCCTTCACATGAAATCGCAGGCATATCTGATGTTTCTGTTTCATTTCCTTTTATTTTGTATTGATCATTTTCAAAAAAGGTTTTGTATGAACAGTATATATTGTTAGTATTGAATTGCATTTCCAGAGTTCCTTCATTATAAGTAAGTGATGGGGTTGAGGAAGAATTAAACAGGTTAAGTGTTACATCTGCTATGATTAATGTATCATTAATTGTAACATTTCCCTTATAAATCCCCATAACGTGGGATATATAATTTCCTATAATATAGATTGTACAGCTATCGGTAAAATTTCCGTCGTTTGTTTTACAGATAATATTTGTTTGACCTTCGGTATGCGCCATCATATAACCAGCTTTGTCTATGGTTGCGACTTCCGTATTACTGCTTTTCCATGTAAGAGATTTATCGCTTGCATTTTTAGGATAAATAACGGCGTCGAACCAGCGATGTGTTCCTTCGAAAAAGTATGGATTGTCAATAAATCCGTCGGTATAAATCTTTACTCCAGTTACTTTCTTCTGGCAGGAAGTAAATGAAAAGCTGAATACTGTCATCAGGAATAGTCCTGCTATTGGAAATAAATGTTTTTTATTCATGTTATGTGATTTTTATATAAACAACTATATGCTGTGTATTTATTTGTAATGTGCGCAGCAAAGGTAGTAAAAATTTTTATATGTAAATCATTCTGACAGAAAAATTTTAGAAAACTTTTATCTGTCTGTGTATGATTGGAATTTTTTATGTACATTTGCACGCTGTATTTTTAACCTTATTTTACAGCCAAATTATATTTATCATCATGTCCTATAAGAAAAAGAAGAAAGAGAGAAGTTACACTTGCAGAATTAAAATATCTGCAACAAAAAAGCGAAATATTGAGATGTGTGCAAAAGCCCAAGGGATAACATTAAATCGGTTTATAAAAGATGCTATCAATCAAAGTCTGACAGAAGTCAAAGCGCTGCAGGCAATAGAAGATAATGGCATTCTTAAAAATCAACTGAAACTTTTTGATATGGAAGAATGTCTTCAAAATGAAACGCAACTTAGTCTTGACTTATAAAAGAATTAGATAATATGACCATCATTGAAAAAATTATAACACAACATTCATCAACAAAAACAGTATCTCCGGGAGATATAGTAAATATACGTATTGATTGTCGCGCTGCGCGAGATTTTGGGGGGGCAAATGTAGTAAATCATCTTTTAAAAAATGGGTTAAAGGTTGATGATCCCCAAAAAACATGCTTTACTTTTGATTGTAATCCCGGCGGTTCAGACCAAAAATATGCAGCCAATCAACATTTTTGTCGTCAATATGCGCGTGAAAATGGTATTGCGCTTTATGATATAGATACAGGTATTGGTACGCATCAAGCTATTGACTTGGGGCTAGCATATCCCGGCAGTACGTTTCTTTCTACGGATTCTCACGCAAATATCATGGGCGCTATTGGCGCTTTTGGACAGGGAATGGGCGATCAGGATATTGCTGCTGCATGGGCTTATGGTGAAGTCTGGTTTAAAGTTCCGGAAAGTATCAAAATACATTTTGAAGGAAATCTCCCTCATAATATCTCTGCAAAAGACTTTGCTTTAAACCTTTTAAATATATTCGGAGCAAACAAACTTTTAGCTTCTTCGGTGGAATTATATGGAAGATGTATAGATAATTTCACGCTTGACCAACGTATAACTGTTTCTTCTATGGCAACAGAAATGGGAGCTATTATACTTTTATTTCCTCCCAATGAGGCTATTTTGGATGAATTGGAACGATTGACAAAAAAACGTTATCTACCTGTATTTGCCGATGAAGACGCTCAATATAAAGAGATCATAAACATAGATGTAAGTCAATTTCAATGTATGCTTGCGCTTCCTGGGCATCCTCACGATAATGTAGCTGTTGAAAGTGTGAAAGGGATAAAAATAGATTCTGCCTTTATTGGCAGTTGTACGAACGGACGGATAGAAGATTTACGTATTGCCGCTTCCATATTAAAGAACAAAAAAGTAGCGAAAGGGGTCGTTCTTAAAATAGCGCCTTCGACCGACAGAATATGGAAACAGGCATTAAACGAAGGACTGATACATATATTTAAAGAAGCGGGCGCATTGGTTTCAAATGCGGGATGTGCGGGATGTGCAGCAGGACAGCTTGGACAAAATGGTCCAGAGGAAATTACCGTTTCAACGGGAAATCGTAACTTTGCAGGAAAACAGGGAAAAGGATTGGTTTATTTAGCTTCGCCTGACATTGTTGCTTCATCTGCTGTTGCGGGGTATATCACAACGGCTGACGATATAAAAGAAATTAAAAACGAATTTGACAAAACAAATAAGTTCGACAAATTCCTTCCTGTCGTTAAGGAAAAACAGCAACGGCAAACAACAATTGAAGGGAAAGTATGGTTGATTGACAAAGATAATATTGACACCGATATGATTTTCCATAACCGTTATTTAACCATCACGGATATTAATGAGATGGGACAATATACTTTTGACAATTTGGCGGGCTATGAAGATTTTGCCCAAAAAGCAAAACGGGGGGATATTGTTGTAGTTGGTAAAAATTTCGGCGCTGGGAGTTCTCGTCAGCAAGCGGTAGACTGTTTTATTGCATTAGGTATTTCTTGCATATTGGCTGAATCTTACGGCGCTATTTATGAACGAAATGCTATCAATGCGGCATTTCCTGTTTTGGTATACAATCCTGAAATGCTCAACGAATTACAATTGAAAGAAGATGATATTATACGTGTAAATTTTATGACGGGAGAAGTCATAAATATCACCGAAAAGAAGACTGCCAAAGCAAGACCTTTTTTTGAAGCGCAAACACAAATCTTTCTTAGGGGGGGATTGTTAGGGTAGTTTCTTGTTTGTGGTAAAATATTATCGCAATGTCTTTCGTTGCTATGGAGATTGGTTTAATTGATAAATATTCTCGGATGAAAAAATTATGTTTTATTGTTGCATTTATTATTCCCTTTTCATGGAATTGTTATTCTCAGTGTATTGATGCTTTGATTACAACAAAGGGAGATACGATATTTGGTTTACTTGTATCTTCTTCGGACACATCTTACATTATAGACAGTTATAATTTAGTAGTTGCTCTTCATCGCGACACGATCATTGAGCATATTACATGTTTTCGTGAAGCAACATGGGCGGATTTGGTACGGATGAAACATTTGGATTATCTTACAGAAAAAGATTTACTTCAAAACACGCCGGGTTATTATCTCCGGAAAGCGTCTCGAAATTTTTATCTTGGTTTATCGCTTGATTTGGCAGGAAGTATAGCGATAGGGATTTCATTAGCTTCCTATAAAGATCATGCGAAAACTCAGAAATGGATTATTTTTTCAGGAGGAACTATTGCAGTAGCTGGGGGTGTTTTCTTTTTGTTACGTAGTTTTCATTTCATTGACAAGGCAGGAAAACTGTTGGATTTAGAACATTCTGCTATTTATCTAAACTCAACAAGCAACGGTAAAATCGGGATCATCTGGACGTTTTGAGCTTAATTAGTGTCTGTCTATATAGTCCGCATAACGCCGTCATTGCGAGCGCAGCGAAGCACCCGTAAGAGCAGCGGAACTAATTTTCAATTGTTTGTATTTTCATTTTCAATTTTCAATTTTCAATTTTCAATTAATGAAGTTTTCCTTACTTTTTTCTCACTTTTTTCAGAGTAAGCAGGTTCATAGCGTTATTTTCCAGACCTTCAATATCCTTTTGCGTGAAACGCAAAACACGATCGTAATACAAAATTACCACAGGAGCGTCTTCCATGATTAAATTATCCATTTGTTGGTAAAGCGAGAACCGTAGACTGTCATTATTTGTAGATTGGGATTGTTCATAGAGTTTATCAAAAGCAGGATTGTAGTAATGCGTATAATTGGGTCCATTCGGGGAGAAATTTTTTGAATAAAAAAGAGAAAGATAGTTTTCTGCATCAGGATAATCTGCAATCCAAGAACCTCTGAAAAACGTTATCTGAGACTTCGCAATAAATTGTCGAAGAATAGCAGGCTGCATATTTACTATTTCTATTTTTATTCCTATTTGTTCCAATTCGTGAGCGATGTACTGAATAATATCCATATAACTGTCCGAAATAGAGAGTTTGATAGGAGGTAGATTTTTCCCGTTAGGGTATCCTGCTTTTGTCAGCAATTCTCTTGCCTTTTCAGGATTGTAATCATATCCATGAATAAGCGCGCTATCAAAAGGATGTAATCCATACGGAATAATACCATTGACCCCTGCAACACCAATATTGCTTCTTAAAAAACGTAACATTTTCTTTCTGTCAAATCCATAGTTAATTGCTTGTCGTATTTCTTTCTTCAACAGTGGATTTCTATCTGCATTTGTTTGTGTTTCGTCCATTAAAAAGCCCAGATATTCCGTATTCAAATAAGGCATGGAGGTCATACGTATTCGTTTTTCGTAGGCAGGATTCAATCTACCGTCATTGGTTAGCAATTCATCTTTGTAAGAAGCATCCAATCCAGACATAAAATCCAAATTTCCCTTGACAAACTCCATAAAAACAGATTGTTTGTCAATGATAAAAGATATGGAAACCGCATCTAAATAAGGTAAAGGTTTATGTTGATTGTCAAATTCAAAATAATCTGGATTTTTCACCAGCGCCATTTTAATTCCTTCTTTCCATGTCTTTAATTGAAAGGGACCTGTTCCTATCGGATATTTCCGAAAATCCTTACCGTATTTTTCCACAACTTCACGGGGAACAATCGAACAATATTGCATACAAAGCAATCCCAGAAATGGAGGAAATTTTTCTTTCAACTCTATTTCGACAATAGTATCATTGACGGCGAAAAAACAATATTTTCCGTCCCTGTCTGTTTGCACCATATTAAAAATCCATGCTCCGGGGGACGCCACATTTTTATCCACTATCCTATTGAAACTGTAAACAACATCTGAGGCTGTCATTTTACGTTCTGTCGGAAATTGAAAAAAATCAGTCTGATGAAAGACGACATTTTCGCGTAAAATAAACCGATATATTTTTCCATTATCAGAAACAGTCCACGACTTGGCAAGACAGGGAATAATATTCAACTGACTGTCTAATTGAACCAGACTGTTAAAGATTTGATTACATCCCCAAATATTAGCTTGATCTTTCGCAAATGCAGGATCTAAAGAAGTGATTCCTGCAGCTTCGTTATATCTAAAAACCGTCCTTGTCTCTTTATTTCTATCGGGACTGCAGGAAAACAGAATGAACAGCAGACAATAAAAAAATGCTGCCTTGATTTTACAATACTTCATAAACCCTATTTCATTGGCTTGGAACTATTCTTTGACGCGTCCAATCCTTTGTCGGAAAAAACATCGATATATTTGAAGTTTTGAATTTTAAATATATGAATAAATGTATTTTCCATCATGTTTTTATGCGTAGTAGAGGGGACAAACCGAAATTTTGTCGATAACAAATTTTCATTGTTGTCAAATGCTCGAAAACTTGTTCCCGTTTCACACAGTTTACTTAGAAAATAATACGTAAAATCATATCCTTGAAATGCGTGCATTTCCACGGTGGGTTCTATATCGTATGCGTTTCGGAATGCGTCAATAAAACGAATTACTTTTGGATCGCTGTAATCTACGAAATACTGAGAAACATAATGAGTGTTCAAATCCATAAAATATTCTGTTTCGATGTTGTCGTATTTCAACCATTTTTCAGGAACTACCAGCGTCAAGTTTTCTATTTTTGAAGCACGTAAATTCTGCGTGAAATTGGTAACCATAAGTTCCCCGTCAAAAAAGACAAACAGAAAATTTTCATTCTTATTACTCATCACTGACTTAATACTCGAAATGCCGTTTTTTATATTGCTTTCCTGCATATTGATATTCTTTCCTGCCTGATTGAATACTTTTTGCATAGCAGAACGATAGGTTGCAATTAGTTTATTTTCCTGAGATGATTGATTATTTCCAAATATAATATTCGCATTGGGATGTTTTTCTAAAATGTATTTCGCAAAATATTCTCCCGTATAAGCGTCAGAAATTGTTGCTTTATAAGTCATGCCGTCAGAAGTTTCAACAGTTGAAAAAGGATTTATCAAAAGAATATTTTTACGTTTGGCATATTGACATAAAGTAGAAAACTCCTGCGCCTGAAAAGGACCTATCACCATATCCGCATCTTCCAATTTTCCTGTTGAAATCAAGTCTGATATTTGTTCTGAAGTAGTAATATCTTCTACATACAGATTGATTTTTATCTGCGGATATTTTGTAGAAATGTCATCTGCTGCCAATAACATCGCCTCATAAAACTGAATGAATGAAAATGGCGTTATTTTATTGTAATCGTTCAATGATTTTACTTTTGCAGGCTCAATCACATCTACTTGCGATAAATATAAAGGCATCAATAAATAGACGGTATATGTTTCCTTCTTAACGCCTTCACTGATAAGAGACACATCATCGTCAATATTTTCGTCTCCTAATTCATCGTCAATAAAAATAGTATCCGAAGTAACAGGAATATAAATACGATCCCCTATATTCAGTGTTTCACCGATATGGGGATTGGCGTTTTTGATTGCATCCATTGTTATTTCATAGTGTTTGGAAATGCCGTACAAAGTTTCTCCCTTTTCCACAATATGAAATATAGAGTCGAATGTATTTCCTATGAGCTGTTCTTCTTCCATCATTTTCTTTTCCTTTTCTTTTTCCATTGCTTTTCGCTGTTTCCTGGAAAGATTTCCTGTTGATGTTGAAGAGGCGCTTATTGTAGCGCTTATTTCTTCTTCCACCAACTGTATTTCCACCCAAGGAACTATAATTTCCTGACCAATACTAAGTGTTTCGTTCATGCCCGGATTAAGCATAAGTAATTCATTCTCCTTAATTCCCTTGCTTCTGGCAATGGTATACAAAGTTTCGCCTTTTTTAACGGTATGAATTTCCACTTTTTGTTTGGTAAGAGGAATATATAGATGGACTCCCGTTTTAAGTCCCTGTTGTACCGTTGGATTATACAGGATAATATCTTCCATGCTCACCTGATACATTTTAGATAGCCCGTATAATGTTTGTCCTTTTACGACTTCATGATTGTAAAACAATATACTATCCTTAATAACAGTTGCATTTGTTTTTTCAGCTTGAGAAAAAACATAAGCTAACCCTGTTGTCATTACAAAAACAAAACAAACAATTTTCCGTAACATATTATTATTTTATTATTTCAACATTAAAATTATTATCTGTATTTCATAAACATTATTCCCATTCTATTGTAGCGGGAGGTTTTGAACTTATGTCATAAACAACCCGATTAACGCCTCTAACCTTATTAATTATTTCGCTGGAAATTTCTGCCAGCAATTCGTAAGGAAGATGTACCCAATCGGCAGTCATTCCATCAGTAGAAGTAACAGCGCGCAGGCTTACGCAATTTTCATACGTTCGTTCATCTCCCATTACTCCTACCGTTTTCACAGGAAGCAGTATAGCGCCTGCCTGCCATGTTTTTTCATACCAGCCCGATACCTTTAATTTATCGATAAAAATAGCGTCTACCTCTTGTAATATTCGTACTTTTTCTTCGGTAATATCTCCCAAAATACGTATCCCCAAACCGGGACCAGGAAAAGGATGTCTGTTTAGCAGATTGGACGCTACTCCAAGCGCTTTCCCTATTCTGCGAACTTCATCTTTGAATAATAAACGAAGCGGTTCTACTATTTTTAATTGCATATTTTCTGGCAATCCCCCTACGTTGTGATGAGATTTTATGGTTGCAGAAGGACCATTTACCGACATGGACTCAATAACATCAGGATAAATAGTTCCCTGAGCCAGCCATTGAATATCTTTTATTTTACGCGCCTCCTGATTGAACACTTCGATAAATGTACTTCCAATAATTTTACGTTTTTGTTCTGGGTCGCTAACGCCTTTCAGTTTTTGGTAAAATAATTGTGAAGCATCAACACCTGTCACATTCAGACCTGTTTCCTTATAATTTGCCAATACGGATACAAATTCTTCTTTACGCAACAAACCATTATTGACAAAAATTCCTGTCATATTTTTCCCGATTGCCTTATGTAACAAATACGCTGCCACACTCGAATCTACTCCCCCAGAAATTGCCAAAATAACTTTATCTTCTTTTAACTGCTCTCGAAGCGTATTAACACTTGTCTCTATAAAAGAAGCTGGCGTCCAATCCTGAGAACAATGACAGATATCAACAACAAAGTTTTTCAGCATTTGTGTTCCCTGTTCGGAATGATGTACTTCCGGGTGAAACTGAATACCATAAGTAGGTTCTTCTGCAATTTTATATCCTGCAAATTTCACATCGGATGTACTGCAAATGATTTGGAAGTGTTTCGGAATATTTGTAATGCTGTCTCCGTGAGACATCCATACTTGTGTATTTTTATTTATTCCTGTCAAAAGTTCGCTTTCATTATTGATATAAATCAATTTAGCTCTTCCGTATTCTCGTGTAGGGGAAGAGTGTACATTTCCACCTCCATGATATGCCATGAATTGAGCGCCGTAACAAATGCCCAACACAGGAACTTTACCCCTGAAAATTTCCAGATGGGGGACAGGCGCCTGTTTATCGTACACCGAAAAAGGACTGCCCGACAAAATAACTCCTTTTACATTCGAACTTAATTCTGCGATACCGTTATAGGGATGTATCTCACAATAAACATTTAATTCCCTAATTCTACGAGCTATCAACTGTGTGTACTGTGAACCAAAATCCAATATTAAAATTATTTCTTTCATGCTGCAAAAGTACATTATTTTTCAACTGCTATGAATGATATTATCGTCTTTTTTTTACCCCAATTACGCATTAGAAAAAAGAACTAACTCTGTCGAAAAAAATCTAATGCGTAGTGTTAGGAAATCAATAGTTAGTGTCTGTCCGAAAACTATCAAACGTTTCGTATATTCGTCATTATGAGTTGATACATTTTGAAAACAGGCAGTATCGACATGTTGAATAATTACGCTTTCATAATGTCATTTTGTCCA
>JAIROC010000105.1 GCA_031257735.1 Bacteroidales bacterium
ATGTCTTTTGTTATGTTCTGCATGAACAGACGCAAGAAAGAAACGTGTATAATTAATTTTATTTTTAATGAATTAAATAATTTATTTATGAATAACTTATTTTCAAAACAAGGAATAGGAAGTAATCAGTCTTCCGATGAAATTCACGTTAGCGATAAGGCTAACACGGCGTTTAACCCTTTAAAACAGAAAGGAGGATTTAAAATTTTGAAAAAACCATTTATCTATTGTAGCGGCATATTATCATGCCTGCTTGTACTTACTATGTTTACTTTCATGGCTGTAGGTTGTGAGAAACTAAAATCTGTTTTTCCTACGTCCCCTACATCCTTGCTCACGACTACTTTTTTAAAAGTGGAATATGCTGGATGTAATAATCAAACAGAAGGCACAAAGAGTCAGAGAACAATAGAAGAAAATCAAAATGATACGATTATTTTTGATTTTCAAAATGACACATTAATAATTACAGTGGGTGTTAATTACATTTGTTGTGCTAAATTTAATGCCGTTCAAAACATCAACAATGACGCCATTTCATTGATTATATCCGATACAACTGCATCCTTTAGTGAGTATTGCAGGTGTAAATGTAATTATGTATTTAAGTATTATTTTACAAACTTATCTCAAGAGTCGTATGAAGTTAATGCTATCATTAAGTCACCAGATAGTAGTGTATATAAACAAATTTTTCAAACTTTTAATATAGACGACAATGAAAACTAATAGATTAATCGTAATATATCATCACATGAAACAATTTTTTTTAAACATCAGTTCCGGGAGTAATCAGTCTTCCGATGAAATTCACGTTAGCGATAAGGCTAACACGGCGTTTAACCCTTTAAAACAGAAAGGAGGATTTAAAATTTTGAAAAAACCGATCAGTGGCATGTTTTTATGTCTGCTTGTATTTACTACGTTTGCTTTTACATCTGCGGGATGTAGAAAACTAAATGATTCTATTGTAGGTAACACATTATCTAATTTTACCACAGTAATAAATTTTACCACAGTAGCACAGGGTAACTTATATCAAACACACCTGCATCTTGAAGGAAAATGTTTTACTATTACAACTGACGAAGAATGGGATAGTTTGAAAGTAGATATGAATATGCATCCTTATTATATTGTTGAGACGGAAATAGATTTCTCTACTTATCTGGTAATTGCCGTTTTTGATTCCATTCATACTAATGGCGGATGGAGTATTGATGTTACAAATGTAACGGAATATTATGACAAAATTGAGGTTAGTGTGTCTAACCTGGAGACAGGAGATCTTACTGCTGTTATCACACATCCTTTTCATATTGTTAAGATACCTGTTTCAAATAAGGAAATTGTTTTCAATCATCGAGTTACAGGGAATGTGAAAACAGGTTATATTATGGATTATGTTCAATGTACTCATCTTGTCTATAATAGTAATAATGATTCTGCACAAGCTATAGGGTACAACATTATTTCCGAAAATCTGCAAGACACATTTGAAACCTATAATCTGTCTGATTACATTAGCAAATTCCCTGTGGATTTTTTTCACAATACAGGAATTTATCGTTATTCCTATAAAATTGAATTTGAGTATGAAAATACAAATGATGCTATCGTTTGTCCGACTACATATCTTTGGAGATACCCACATTCAAAAAAAATTAGAATCACTTCATTAAACCTAATAAATTAAAATCACATTGAAACAGAATAATTTATTTTTAGTTTTGGAAAATTACATTGTTACTGTATAGTAATTCTATTGTTGCACAAGACAGTTATTATTACGCTTATAATGAACAAATAGTTTTACAGAGAAATACAGGGGAATACGTTATTTCATACAAAGATAATTACTATCGTCAGGCAACAAAATAGGGAAAAAAGTAGTCATATATATGTTAGGAAGAATTGATAACAATAAATAAAAAATGTATGTAATTATTTTGTATATTTGCACGTAATCTAAAGAATAATATAATGAAAAGGAAACAGCTTATTTTAAGACGTATAGAAAAAAATCTGTCGGCATTTTTGAATAAAAAAAGATGCAGGAGTTTCTTTTGTTGTCTATTCCCTTTACATTACATATATAACTCATTTGTTTTTAATTATTTAAAGAATATAATTTTTGTATACGTCGGATACTTTATTTCTTCAAAAACGAAAATGGCGCTTTTCTGTTTTGGTTCCGATGATGGAATTAACCCTTCTTTATCCCTGCACTTAGGGAAACATTTATATCCTGAGGAGCGGGGCTTCCCTCGCAAATAATAATAAAATAAAGTACAGTTGTTTCTTCGGTTCAATACTAAAAACGAAGCGGGTTACGTCCCCTGATAATAAATTCGCTGAAACGCTTTTATTTTCAAGACGTCTCTGTTTTAGGTGAGTCCTGCTTTAACAGACGTAAGAAAGGGACGAATATAATTATTTTATTTTTTTTACAGTTTAAATTATTTTCATATGAAAAAAATTAAATTTACCATCAGTTCTGGAAGTAATCAGTCTTCCGATGAAATTCACGTTAGCCATAAGGCTAACACGGCGTTTAACCCTTTAAAACAGAAAGGAGGATTTAAAATTTTGAAAAAACTAATTTACATGAAGAAACTAATAATTTCAATATTAGTTTTAGTCGCTTTCACGACCTCGCTCTCCGCACAAATCACGCGGGAACAAGCAGATAATATTGTAAAGGAATATCTGCAAAATGAAACGATAACCTATAATCTTCTGTATGTCCATGTCAATACGCCGAGTGAAGAAGGCATTGCCATAACGACATCCAATGAA
>JAIROC010000202.1 GCA_031257735.1 Bacteroidales bacterium
AACCGTTCACTCCGATAAGCATCAGTAATACAATATTCATCGGAAATGGCACCGATAGTAAGTGAATACAAATTTTATATGAATTGCTGCAAGGTTTAAAGGGCATCTATCATATTAACGAAGTTAACGGTGTGGGCTTGCCCCGCGTTGTTCTTTCGCCCTGAAAGGGCAATAGATCATTGAGAGTATGTGGATAGTGAGCGGAATGATAGAGGCGGGGGGCGTGTAATCCGCGTTTGAACGATGATTTTAATGATTGAATGAAGACGATGATTAAAAAAATCATAGTCAATCACAAAATCAAATAAATCACAGTTCAAGCCCCTCTTGCAACACTCTCAACTCTCTACGAATCTATTGCCCTTACAGGGCGTTGATTTCTTGGGCAATCGAACCCGCCGCGGTGCGGCGGGCTAGTATGTATTGCCCTTTCAGGGCGAAGGATTGATCGGCAACCTCCAATGGGAGTGGGGAAAACATCGCCCCAAAACGCCAAATGCTCCCAGTAAAATGTTCTTTATTTTCCTCTCTCTTCACGTTTCTTTTGTTTCCATTTTACGAATCGGATGGTATCCAATCAAGATATACTAGGGTGTCTCTCATAATTCAATTTTTTATTTTCTGCCTATTAATTACTAGACCTTTTCGCTAAGCGCAGGATCGCACGCGTCCCGCGTGCATGAGTTAGCGAAAAGGTCTCATTTCACACTAACTCTGGGGATGCACGTGGGACGCGTGCGTTCCTTTCTTAAATAAACCTGTTCGTGTTTTGTCATCATGTTTATGGTTAGCGAAAAGGTCTAATAGTTAACGACGGGGTTTACCCCGTGTTTTAGGGTTAAGTCGAACAACGCGGGGCAAGCCCACGCCGTTAACTTGCGGTAAATTCCGAATTATTAGTGATTCCCACTATATTCTTCACACTTTAAAATTAGGTTTTGTAGAGACGCAATGCATTGCGTCTCTACTCTACATAGAATTTCAAGCAAATTGTGTCATTCACAGAAAATGTCCAATTTTATCATATTATCGCATCATATATTGTTCTTCAAAAAAATTGAAATACCGGAAAATCAAGGGTTTTGTAAATACGGTTGCAATAATATTTTGTTTCATTTCTTGTTGCATTTTTAAAAATCGTCCTGATTCTATTATCGTATTAGTAATTTAAGGTTATTCCAGGTTCCCAGACAAGCGCAGTATGATTAAAAAATCAGTCTATTTTGCACACCACCTCTAATAGATTTTGCCATTCATTACACCATGTTGCAATGTCTTCATGTGAATTTTCAATTCCTGTTAAAATAATTTCTTGAAAGGTAATATTATTTTTAAAGCCAGTTTTTGAAAACCATTCTTCCATTGCCCATAAAATATCTTTTCCTGAGAAAGCATACAGATAATCATTGTAGCGAGGTTTGCCGAATGAACATTCTTCTTCGAAAATCCGGTGAAAATTATCAAGGGTTTCGTTTATTGTAATAAACTGCCGGTTTCGATTTTGAAACAATTTTTTCATTTCTTGTTCGCATGATAAAATATCTCGCTTTTGTGGAAAACGATAATTATATTTTCCTCTTGTTTTTCCAAAATTGGTACGTAAATAAGAAGGTTTTCCGGCTTGTGTTAATGCAATTCTTGCCGCTTGATAAATCATTATCGAATCTCTTGCGGAATTGATTGCAGAAATATATTCTTCTAAATTAAAATGGTTGACATCCGCGATTTTTTGTTGCACATGGACATCAAGAGATTTTTGAACAATTATTGGATCAATAAAATAATTTTCAATTTCCCGTCTTGCCCATATCCATCCCCATTGTTTCATTTTTCCTAAATGATCCGGTGTAATCCAATCTAAAACTTTTTGAGACACTCCTGTCCATTTTTCTGGAAAATCACGGTCACGGATTGCATAAACCGATTCCGTACTATAAATCTGTCTTGCAAGATCAATTCGTTTTCTCAAGCCACGAGTTGAACCTCCGGCAACAACCTGACAAGTTAATTTTAATAATTTTTTGAGTATTCTTATATCACAACTTTGCACACTGCCTTCACAAAATAATATCTTTCGTTCTTTTGCCATTAAACTATGAAATCAAAAAAGTAATCTATGATTGAACAGTTAACAACTTTTCAAAAAATCGTTGTATAATGGATAAAATACTATTCAACCGTCTCAGGATTTAAGTGGTGATGGTGGAATTTGATCAAATGAAATAACCGGAGACTCTGAAAATCGTACATCAAATTTGAAGGTACAGAGATACCGCTGAAATTCTTTAGGGATATTTTGTACATAAAGCGATGTAGAAGGAATGATAACTCTACAATAATTTTTTTTGGGATCAGCAGTGTATGAATACATTCCTCTCGCTCCCATAAAAGCATAAGAACGAAAAAAGGCAGTACGTCTTTCGTCGAGAGATTTAAATGGTCCAATATTTTCAGCCAACGAAAAACCAGAATAGATTTCCCAATCAGGACTTTCAAGAGGATCGGCTATTATTGGTACTTGTTCATAAAAAAAGACATCCACCTGTTTTTGAAAGGAAATCATCATTCCTTTTGGAATGGGAGCACATCCACTGGCAAAATGTCCAACACAACCATTCAGGTCTATAGCCCACCAATCCATATCTAAGATTTGAGCTATATCCCACGTAACATAATCCATTGTATTCATCTTAGATCAAATTAATATTATAAATTTGTAGCAATTATATTTTTAAAAGGTGAGGTTTAACAGTTTTTTTAACGGACTTTTTAGCCGATTTTTTGTGCTAATTTTGGAAAATTATTACAAATGTAATTTTTGAACACGTGTTTTAGGGTTTCATGGTTAAAAACACCCTCTGTAAACTTTCAGTAGTTGGCACCTCGGTGGTTAATAAAATAGACATTTACGTTTCTTGTTCATAATTTGTCCCCCAAAAATATTTATCTATATCAAACAATATATTTTACTCACTGGTCAGGTCTTTGCTGTTCATTGTTAATATTGTTCTGATTCAAAGGAATAGGAGTTAATTGAAAGGGTTCGGATGGGGAATTCTGTGAAGGATAAAAGATAACAATTGCATATTTAGGATAGGTTAAATTTGTACCACTAACAATATAAGGAACATAATCCTCAAATGCTTTTTTATTATCTGCACGCATATTTCGAAAAGGTTGAAAGTGTCCAGAATATGCCGTCACAATTGGCAAAATTGCAATAAATTGTTTACTATCTTTCCCTTTCCAATTAGGGACAAATCCTATGTCGATTGGAGAAAAAAGTGAAAGTGTACATAAAAAAACAAAAAAAATATAATATTTTTTTATACCTGTCTTTGTGTTTTTTTTAGCAATAAAATCAAATAATTTAGAAATGATATGAAATAAAAGTAATATCATATAAATGGACCAAAAAAATACGGATACATTTCTTGCGAATAAACCAAACGCCGGTATAAGGAGTATGCTGTGCCAGACGATAGCGCACCAAATACTCTCTTTAACGCTGTCTATTATCTTTATCTTTTTAGTTTCCATTTAAATTATCAACGATAGCTGGCTTATTAATTGAATGACCCCAAAATGATTTTACTTTTTGAAAAGCCGGTTGAGTCGTCATTGACACCAACAGGTAATGCCACTCATCACTATTTTATTATTGAATCGATCCCCAGTAGGAGAGGCAACCCTTCTGGTATCAATGATTACTCAACCGGTGCTATTGTTTAAAAACCTTCAGCGAAGGGATCGCCTACCTCACCGGCATCCGTCCGTTTACTGGGGTAAGTCGGCGAGTACGCTTTTGAAAATTCTACTGATAGATTACAAATTAACTTGTTTCAAGTTCTACACGATAAACCCAAAACGGTCAAGCACAAAAGTATTTTTTTCTCCCCGCATGGAAATGGTCAAGGAACTATACCGCAAACGGGTAGAAAATACCTTTTTCGTAATCTATCAGTGGAGTTTACAATCGTTGTTTTAACCAAACCTTATTTTCAATTATATTTTTGAGTTGGCAAAAAGGTCTATTACGTCAATCAAACAAAACTACCAATTTCTACCCGTTGACAGTATCTCCACTATAGAAATACGCCTGTAGTTTACTGGAATATACTTTTCTCACTTTAAAATTCGGTTTTTGTTTTTTGAAATGATCACGGAATATGCTTATTTTTAAGGATGAAACGCATCCTGCGTATGTTTCAAAAACCGAAAATTAAAGTGTAA
>JAIROC010000214.1 GCA_031257735.1 Bacteroidales bacterium
AGTCCTTTTCCTTCTTCCATTCTTTCGGGAGTATATCCGAAAGGAATTAATACTTCCTGTATTTCGGGATTCTTTTCTACCCCAAGAATACTGTTTTCGATGTTGTGCAACTTTGTTGCAATAAACTTTCCATTCATATCCATAATATTTTATTTTATTCATTAATAATTTTGAGCTTTCTGATATAACTGTGTCGATACATGGCTTTTTCGTGTAGCTGAGTAACTTTTTCGTGTAGCTGAGTAACTTTTTCGTGTAGCTGAGCGATTTTTTCGTGTAGCTGAGCGATTTTTTCGTGTAGCTGAATGATTTTTTCGTGTAGCTGAACGATTTTTTCACGAAATCCTGTTGTTTCGATAAAATTTTCCCCAATATCGCATTCCTGCGAGGTAAAGATATTATATTGTATATTTGCGATGCAGTAGCGCCTCCTGTCATGAAAACGGAGGATGTTAAAATTAAAATGGGGGCTGTTTTTTGCCAATAAATTCGACTTATTATTGGTCTTTGACCGGCAGATTCTCGTAACTGCTTGACTACTTCTCTCTCTACTCCTACCTGCTTAAATATAAGATTATTATTCGGATTATTTGTCGGATTATCTGTCGCTATCACAAATCGTGTGCCAAAGTCTCTCGGCGCCTCGCTTATTTGGAGATTTCCAAAGTTTGCACAATAACAATATGGAGTAAAACAGTTCATAACAAATACTTTACATTATGAAAAATTAAGTTCTACATATAAAAAATGATTCCGGTAAAATAGCGCAAAAATCGCCTCAAAGTATGCCAATACCCCGCCCGTTTGGAAGTTCTTCCCAAAATTTTCGCAGTGGCGATATGAAGTGAAACGAGTCATAAAAATACTTTTAACATTTACACATAAAAAATCATTCCAATAACGGGCGCAAAATTAAAACAAAGTTTTCATATACCAAAACAAAACATGAAAAAAATTGTTATAACACATCAATTTTTTTGTTTACACCAGCGTTATAGTCTCAAATACAGTGAGTAAAGAAAATCTGTTTTCTTGAAAAAAAAATCACAAAAAAAGTTTTTTTAGCACGCAGATGACACTGATTTTGCAGATTTTCGTAGATTTTAGACATCTGCGTAAATCTGCGTCATCAGCGTGCTATCATCCCTTGTCCATACCGGAAATATGTTCCTTTAAAAGAACATAATTTAATAAAAAGTGTTCCTTTAAAAGAACACATTTCAATTAATAATGTTCCCTCAAAAGAACATATCTCAATTAAAAACGCTCTTTCAAAAGAACATATTCCAATTAAAAATGCTCCTATAAAAGAATATATTATAATCAAAAAGTGTTCTTCCAAAGGAACACAATTCAATTAAAAATGTTCCTTGTTCGGAATTTTTTGTACCTTTGCCAAAATTTTAGAAAGATTTATTTATGGATGTATTGATTAAAAATTTTACGCGCATTTTAAATGCAACCCCTGACTGTCATAAACGTTATCTTTATCATAATATCGACTGGGACAGTCGTTTGATTGGCATCGTTGGAGCGAGAGGCACGGGCAAAACAACACTGATGCTTCAGCATATTAAAGCTAATTTTCCAAAGAAAGAGCATGTCTTGTATGCCAGTTTGGATAATATTTGGTTTACAAATCATTCTTTGGTTGATTTGGCAGAAAAGTTTGACGCTTATGGCGGTACGTATCTGTTTCTCGACGAGGCACATCGTTACCCTGCGTGGGCTATTGAAATAAAAAATATTTACGACAGTTTTCCCGATATGCGTATCGTTTTTACAGGCTCGTCGATGTTGAAAATATTTGATTCCAATGCCGATTTGTCGCGAAGAGTGGTTAACTACGAACTGAAAGGATTGTCGTTCAGGGAATTTTTGCTATTGGAAGATGTTATGGACTTGCCCGTCCTGTCATTGGAAGATATTTTGCAAAACCATCAAACTATTGCCTCCGAAATTGTTGGTAAAATCAAGATACTGCCGGAGTTTAAGAAATATTTGAGATATGGTTACTATCCAATTTTCAAAGAGGGTATAAAATCGTATGAAATGAAGCTGAAAAATATAGTTAATACTATATTGGAAAATGATTTACCTGCGGTCGAATCTATTGATTATTCAACAATTTACAAGCTGAAAAAGTTGTTGATGATATTGTCTGCCCTTGTGCCTTACAGTCCTAATATCAATCAGTTAAGTAATAATATTGAGACAAATCGCGCAAGTGCACTAAAATATCTGGATATTCTGAAAAAGGCAGCATTGATACAGACTTTTCTGTACAGTCAAAAAGGACTTGGATTGATGACCAAACCGGACAAGATATATCTGAACAACACTAATTTGCTCTATGCTTTGGTTGAGGGGAACGTCAACACAGGCAATATCAGGGAGACATTTTTTGCCAATCAAACATCTGCAAAATACTCCGTTACAACATCGGATAAAGGCGATTTCAAGATTAATGGCAAAGTGTTTGAAACAGGCGGCGAAAGCAAAACATTCGCTCAAATCAAAGACATACCCGACGGTTATCTCGCTATCGACGAAATAGAAGTCGGCTACTGCAATCGTATTCCCCTGTGGCTGTTTGGTTTTTTATATTAAATTCACATATCAGAGATGGGAAAAACATAAAAAAGAATTTTTGTCGTACACCCAATAAAATATCCGAAAATCTTGAATTAAATAAAAAGTATTATCTTTGCCCCGTTTTTTAACAGGTGAGTTTACATTTTATGTATTGATTATGTGGTGTTTCAATACTCAAAAGGGAAACACGCCACATAGATTTATAGATGACAAATTTTGAAATTCAGGG
>JAIROC010000274.1 GCA_031257735.1 Bacteroidales bacterium
GAAAGAACGCCGATAGGCGTTCAATATGAATTGAAAATCGACGTAGTCAAACTTTAGTTCGACGTAGTCAATAACCCCGAACAAGCGTAGCGCAGTTCGGGGTAGCGCAACAACGTACATCAACCCCGTAAGGGGTTGAACTACTACGCAGTTCAGAGGAGAGGCCGGTATTTCCCCGAGCTACGCCTGCGGCTTGCACGGGGTTATTTACATTGAAGTCCTTTGGACTTTTTCTTCGATTGTGCTTTTTTATTTTACGAAACAAGAGTGATAAATCATTATCATACAAGGGTAGTATTGGAATTCTGAACATACAAAAAGAGGCTACATTTTGTCATTTTCCTCAACTTTTCCTCATTTTTTACAATTTTTTCTCTTCAATTTCACAAAAAAACAGCGCAGGATTTTTTTCAAGTATAATATTTTTGCACATATAAAGTATTTATTCACATGCGATTATTACCTGTTAGTCATATAAAAAAACATAATGCAAAATATTTTTTTATAAAAAATACATCGTATTCCGAAGTATTTTATTATCTTTGCACCAAAATTTAGAATGATGTATAGACAGTATATAGACAATTGGATAATACAACTGAAGAAGACAATTCTTCCTCTGTTGATACTTAACATGTTAAAGCATGATCAGCTTTACGGGTACCTGTTAATTGTTAAAATTAAAGAATGTACCGGGCTTGAAATAAGCGAAGGAACAATCTATCCGATTTTGAGCAGGTTAAAAGAGGATGGATGGCTCGACTCTAAATGGGTAGAACAAAAAACCGGTATCCCAAGAAAGTACTATACGCTTACAAAAGATGGAGAAAACATGCTCGAAGAACTGAATGCCAACTGGGATACAATAATTAAGGATATTAACAGTAAAATATTAGAATATGAAAAGGAGTAATTTTGATTCGGTAGAAGCATATAAAATATATGTGAAATACATTGAGCAGGTAAATAATGAAATTTCAATGCTGCCTCAGAATGATATAATTGACATCATGAATGAAATTGATTCACATATTTATGAATCTTTCATTTGCAACAAGTCTATTGCCGGTGAGGAAGAGCGAATAACCACAGTTATTCATAATCTTGGAGAGCCAAAATTCTATTTGAAACCTGTCATAGCAGAAAGGCAACTCAGGCAGGCTATCAATAAATACAATATTGTTGGAATACTGAAAGGTGTTTTAGCAACATTGTTGACAGGAGGACAATATGTTACCGTATCAATTGTGTATTTGTTCATGTTATTGGGAGGTTTCCTTGTCATTGCAAAAATATTCTATCCTGCTAAAACAGGATTATTTGTAGAAGATGGAAATTTTATCGGCTTTGGCTACTTATATAAAATTAATGCCAAAACTGTTGAATTACTTGGTTACTGGTTGATTCCTGCCTTGATAATTTCATGTGTGATTTTCTACTTCTTTATGACATTTATATTGAAAAGAATTGTACGAATCAGGACCAAACTGAAATTAAAAAGCAGGTAGGCATGAACCATTACAAATACATATTAATGAATGCTTTTACTTTAATGCATATTGTAAATGCGTTCGGACAAAAATTAGTATTGGAAGGGATTGTCGTGGATGAAAAAAATGAATTGCTTCAGCAAGCGAATATTGTAGTAACCAATAATGAAGGTAAAACAATAAAATACACATTTACAAATGAAAACGGATATTTTAAAATGGATATTGAGAATAAAAAAGGATTGGCGCTTACGATAAGTTATATTGGTTTCACGAAGTTGAGGATTAATTTGGAATCCGGCGATTTTTCCAGCGAAATTGTCAAAAAGAAATATGTATTGACAAGTGATGTCAATTTGTTGAATGAAATAATCGTTAAACCGGAAAATACAGAACAGGATACAATCAGTATAGATACAGAAAAACTTAACCTGACAGATAACAGTAAACTGGGCGAAATACTGAAAAAGAGTCCGAATTTCAGACTGAATGATGACGGGTCAATAACCTATAAAGGAAAAAGCATCGACAAAATATTGATTGACGGTAAAGAAACATTTAATTATCAAAACAGTATAGCGCTCGAAAAAATAGAAAACAGAATGATCGAAAAACTTCAGATAATCAACAACTACAGGGACAACTTTTCGATAGATAAAGAATCGCCGGAAGAAACAGCGCTTAATATTGGCGCAAAGGCTGAGTTTAAGAACGTTGTGGCAGCTTCTATAGAAGGTGGATATGGAGTAATTGACAAATATGAGTTTAAAGGCTCTATCATGAGGTTTTCCAGTCTTTTTAATGGATTTTTAATCAATAACACAAACAATATAGATAAGCCTACGTTTAAACTGCGGGAGATTCAGAAATTATTTGGAGATAAAGAGAGGTTATCAACCTTGTTTGCCGAATCTCTCAATGAATTATTTGATGAGCAAAACTGGTCTGAAAACTTTGTTTCAAATTCAAATTTAACATTACGAAAACAGACAGGCAAATACAGAATCAATTCTGTATTCTACTATATAAACAGCGATAAAAGCAATGATTTGTTTTCCCGGAATACATATACGGATGGCAATTTTATATCATCATATAATCAATATTTTAATCATAAACCTGTAGCGTATTTGTACAGTTTGTCTACCGACTATGCGGTTAAACCGAATCAAATAATTACTTTTTCATTTGACTGCAACGCTTTGAAAAAGACCAATATCTCAGATATAATATGCCGAGATTTTGACATTCGCGGCGTTGGCGACAATTTGGAAACCGGTTTCCGGAATATGGCGAACAATCACAGCCTGTATTCAGGTTTAACCTGTTCCAACAATCTGTCTAAAAATTTATTATTATCCACAGGTTCAACATTCTACAGTGAATCCATTGATATTGATAATAAAGCGGCAAACCGCTTGAACGGTCACAGCGTAATTGGACAGGCGTATGTATTTAATAAAGAATCTTTTGACCTGTATGCGTCCATCAGATACAAGATTATATCCGGCTTAAATTTTACCGTCAAATTGAAATATGGCATTACTAACGAGAGTTTACACAATGAATTGAACAGACGATTATATAATCCTGGCATAAATATCAGTGTTTCCGGAAACAAAATAGCAAACAGATTTACTTACACAG
>JAIROC010000319.1 GCA_031257735.1 Bacteroidales bacterium
ACCGATGCAACAAGCATGATAACAGGTTATTTCGACCCTGCGACAAAATTAATCTACGCAATCGGGGCGGTTGTCGGGCTGATAGGCGGAGTAAAAGTCTATTCCAAATTCAGTTCCGGCGATCCGGATACATCCAAGACTGCCGCATCGTGGTTTGGCGCGTGTATCTTTTTGATTGTATCGGCAACCATTTTACGTTCGTTCTTCTTATAAACGGTAATTAAGTAGTTAATCAAATGATTGAAATTAACCACCAAGTCATTAAATTTATTATAATATATATATATATAGCAAGATAGATACGTATGATAATACGACTTTACAATTTTAAAGCATTTATAAATTGCAGTTCATTTCCAGACAATGTTACTTGTTTGTAATTTTTGATAACATCTATAGCCTCACGCGATGCTATTCTTGATAATGCATCTATAAGATAAATATTTTTAGTGAAAATATTTTCTTGTTTAAGATGTTTCTTTATAATTGTTATGGCATCATTTCCTTTCTTTGATAAGGATAAAGATGCCCATAGTAATACTCTATCTTCTTTATCTCCCAATAATTCATCCAAAAGGATTAAAGATTTTGAAGACGGTATAAAGCCTAGTAAATCCGCAATGTCTTCTCTTAACATCGGATTTTGACTCTTGTATTTTTTCTCCACATATGAGAATATTTTTTTACTATCAAATTTAGCTAAAGACCAAACGGATATCTTTCTAAGATTAGTTCCGTCTAAGTCATTACATTTTTCGCCTAAAAAGTGAAATAATTTATCAATTGAAGATTCTATCCGTTTTAAACCACATGCTTTTATTGCATACCATACAACATATTCATCAGGACTATCAAGCGCAACTAAAAACACTTCATTACTTACATTTTCATAATCTCCAACTAATGCAATTATCTCAGAATATGTTGGTAATTTACTTTTTATCATAATTAAAATTTTTTGCTGTTAAATACAATCGCCATATTAGATCTCTAGAAATGTTTTCATTTCTGGATTCTGTATTACTACCTATATGGTGGGACCTCTCTAATATTTTGTTTTTTAAATTTGTTTCAGTAGAATCAAAACTAATTACACACTCATTTAACGGGATTCTAATTATATCATCTTTTTTATATATACAATTCTTATTTACCGGTATTCCGTTTGTAACACAAATGTATATCATATCAAAATGAGATGAATGGTTCTGTTTACATTTTTCTGGAAGAAGTTCTTTCAATAAAAAAGCTGGAGGAATAAACCATTCAGTTTCTGTATTTTTCTTATCTCCATCTTCAGGCATTTGGCGGTTATCGTAAATAATATCACATTCAACTCCAATTTCCTCGTAAATTTTATTTTTCAATTTTATTTCTGGATGTTCCATGTAAGGTGTAAAATGACCACCAGGAGGTACCCATAAACCTTTTCCTCCTCTCAAATTTTTATTTAACACAATTATAAAATTATGAGAATTTGTATTTTGTTCAATCAAAACACTTGTAACAGCAAAACCTAATAATTCCATCAAATCTTTTTTTCTTCGAATTTCTCTATAAATATACGATTCAATAATCAATCTTCCAGAAATAAAGAAACAAAATGCAATAATTATGGATACATTATTGTGTATGTATTCTGGTTCTTTTATTGTGCATGCTAAAATGAAAAATATACATATAGATATCGAATATAACAATAATTTGAATGTTTTATCTTTCCTTTCATTATTACGATAAATATCTACCCAAAAAACAATTAAGTATAAAATCAGAGATGCGTAAATTATGATAGAATTATATTGCGTTAGATACTTACGCATTAAAAATCCTATTAAACCTGATATTAAACCGAATAAAGATACTACAACGCATCCTATAACCCCTGAAACTGATGACTCTAATATTTTATTCCACATTATCATAATTCTTAAATATTTTGTCTAATAATCTTGCGAGATTTTCCTTAAAAACCTCTATCTCACCATTGTTTAGAATGTGATAATCAGCAATAACAATTGGTCCTCCCTTTTCAATATTTTCAATCTCCATATAATCTCTCCTATCAACTTCGTCTTTATTCAATGGTCTATATCTTCTTTGCGATAATCTTTTATATCTTAATTCTTTATCGGAATGAATAGCAATAACTATGAAATTTTCAAGAAATAATTCTTTAAGTATTTTGTATTCCGTAAAACTATAAAGTCCATCTAGAACGATCGACGCTTTTGAAGCATCTATAGCATTTGAGGCAATTTTAGCTAATATATCATTTCCAAATTCACTTCTCAAATCTTCCCTGACTTTTTTTTCATTTTCATTATTTATTTCTAACCCTCTTTTTTCAATTTCTTTTAAAATAATCCCGCCAAAATAAAAAATGTCAAAATTGAAGTTGTTTTTAAAAAAAGAAGTTGCCTCACTTTTCCCTGAGCCACTCATACCAACAATAGCTATTATTTTCTTCATCTTATCCATCTGTCTTACACTAGGTTTGAGATAAAAATTTCAATATGCTTTGAAAGTTCGACAATAACTTCTTCATTACTTTTATTGGCAGAATTTATTTTATGAATTATTGCGTCTTTATATAGAGATCTATCTTCATAAAGTAAATCAATGCTTTCAATTATACTATCATGAACTGTATATTTGAAACGATTTTGACGATTTCCATTACGTATTTTTAGGTTTTTTGTGTCTATTTTTATTAAAAAATATTCAATTTTAATATCACAACAGATATTATTTAGTAAATTTATCAGATTATCGTATATGCTTATATGCTGCTCAATAGTATATAAATCCATTAAAGCATGAAATCTTACTAATTCATCTAATATAAATCTTTCAATTATCAGAGTTTCTTTACCTTTTAGAAACTGGTCATTTATGTAAACTGTTTTGTTAACGACATTTTCAATCAATGATAAAAGGCAATAATCTCTTTCTGTACTTTTATGGATTTTTTCATAAGTTGAAATAAACGGCTCTTCAGGTAGCCAGTCATAATCCAGTTTATTCGATAACATCTCTCCATAAGTTGTAAGACCTGCTCCAACATTTCCTGATAATACAATTAAATTCTTCATTTATTATTTTTTTTAAATTCTTCATAAATTTTACTTGCCTGAATGCCTTCATTATTTTGATATTTACTATTATAAGAGATAGAAGAATCTCCTTGTATAGTGTGATAAAAAATTTGGCATATCTCAATGCATGGATAAATTTTTATTGGCTGGATACAAGACATTTCAAGTGTCCAATAGCCAGAAAAACCAACATCACCAAAACCCGCAGTTACATGTATATATAATCCCAATCGTCCAATTGAAGATCTGCCTTCTAGCATTGGAACATGCTTTAATGTTTTTGTGTATTCTATAGTTCTTCCTAAATAAATAATACCAGGTTTTAATAATAATCCTTCGGAAGGTATTATGATTGATTTAGTTTTATTTTTTATTTTCATATCCAATACATCACAATCATACACAATTAATTCATTATGTAGTCTGAGATTATAGCTATTCGGATTTAATCTCGACTCCTCATAAGGGTCAATAAATATATCGTTATTTAATAATTTTTTTATCTCTAATCCAGATAATATCATGACTTTTTAAATTTTAGCATATTTTACATTAATTATTATTCAATATTATTCAACTTTCTATTTTCGGGATCAAAAACTTTAAGCCAGCTTTCTGCAATTTCTTTTTTAATTTCTGTAGGAACCTCAGAAATATTTCCGATATTATAATCGGCAATATTATTAATTGCTAATATCATTTCGCCTCGAACTAAATGTATGAAATTTCCCATTACAGCATCATGAATGAAATTAACTGCATTTCCATTATTTACAAGATAAAAAAAATGGCGTTGATTATAATACTTGAAAATATAATCCCTTATTTTTTCTTTTTTATATTCTCCTTTAAGAAATTTTAAATCCATTTCATCATCTGAAGATGTTACAGAAAATATAAAACATCCATTTTTCAAATTTCTAAAATCTTCAATGTTAAGACAATGATTCCCCGTAGCAGAAAATATTACATCCAATTCTTTTATCATATTTTCTCGTGTTGGAATCATATTTAGTTCATTGAACGCAGATATTCTTTTTAAAGGATTTATATCATAAACAGATGGTTTTACTCCTCTTTGCTGTAGATGGAAAGCAATGGATCGCCCAATTTTTCCGTATCCAAACACACCACATTTGAGATATTGGATTAATGTTCCACATTGTCTCAGAATTGCATCGGCAGAAAACAAAATAGATTGACCAACTAAAAAATCCTCATTATCCTTTAAAGGACTTCTAGCTACTGCAACTATTTTAAAAGAGTAGCTGTGTTCTTGCATTTTTTTTTCATATTTTTGATGTCCATTTTCTGTATCTTCTATTACTAACATAATTCTTTCTAAAATATCAGATGGCCAAGTTCTCTGAATATCTGCAAAATATCCACCTATATCGAAAAGTATTATTTTTTCAGTAGTATTTTTTAAAATTTTAACAACTTCATTAGCTTTGGTAGTTGGCATATTATCTCGAGTAATTCTCGAAATTTTAAATTTAGTCTCTATTTCTTTATAAGTTTTTCTATCAATCGAATTCGGTTTGGGAACAATGACCTGAATAGGGAAAACCTCATTGATAGCTTGCAAATAATATACTGAGTCAGGTATTATATGAGAAACTACAACAGAGATATAGTTATCATTATATGTATTAACTTTTGATATTATATTTACATAAAATAGATTAGTCCTAAATTCAAAACTCAAAAGACGTCGTATTTTTCCTATCAACCTACAAAAAGTTTCCTCCGCATGTAATTCCTCAAAATCGACCCATTTGTAATCCTTAGATTCGGCTTCATTATATCCTATAGTCTTTTCTCCTTTGTATGTAAAAAGAAATCTGAAATCATGATGAAAATGTTGTTCTTCATTTTTTAAGCTATTTTGGGGGATATAATGGCTGTCAATATCAATAAAGGGTAATGTCTTCTTTGACAATATAGGTGAAATCAATTCTAAATCTTTTTCCGAAATTCCTGTTTCCTCATAAACTTCTCTTAAAGTTCCTTCTAAAATTGACTTATCACTTTCACTTATATGACCTCCGGGTTGCAACCATTTGTCTAGAGTTTTATGATAAAGTAAAAGTACTTTTAAATTATCATAGTCAATAATTATTGCACTTACTGTAATGTGCCCAACAAAATTTTTACGATTAAATAAATCTTTTGTTTTTGTGTTATCAATAAAATTCTGAAATTGACATAAAGTCTTGTCCTCTTTATATATTTTGATATAATGAGAGTAATAAGTTCGAATATTCTCTAAAGTTTCCATTTCCTTTTCCATATCAACTTCCGTTGTCTTTTCTGCCAGTCTTTTTCTTCACAGCGATACCCGCATGGCGGCGATAAACAACCGTGTACTGGTGAATTTGTCCGTTAATAAAATCAATAACTTCATCAAGAGCAACTTTCGTGTTGGTGTCAAGCGGCATCAGTAATAAACCATTGATGATTTGGCAAACGATGTCGAACGACGTATTGGCTTTGCCGGCAAGTTCCGTCAACGTCCCGCGTCCGCGTTTTGTTTCCTTCTTGCCGGTACGTGTAATGTAAAGCACCTCGAAGTCGTTGTTTTCTCTTTCGAGTTTGTTGACCAGTGACGTTAGTCCGAAAAGCGCCAGACTGTCGGCATGTTGATTCAAATCTTCAACCATGTTGCGGAGATAGCTCGTTTCGGCTTGATAGTTTTTGCGCGGCGCATCTCTGTAGGTATCTGTAATGAATTTCAGTTTATGCGCGGCGTCTGCTTCCTCGTTGTTTTCGGGGAATTTAGCGTGATAGTCAATACGATTTATTATCTGGACAGTTGTACCGTCGCGTTTGTCGTCCAAAATATCCAATTCGGTCGTTTCAATGGACTTGGTTTGCGTATTAAACTCATCGTCCAATCTGTCCGTATCCTCCTGATACGTGTTAGAGGCAGTCGCGATTCCGTTTATTCTTACTGCGAAAGGTGCGATTCCTGTTGCTGCTTCCTTGTGAAACTGTACGTTTTGCGCAATTGCAATTCGTGTAAGCAGTGATTTGTAGCCATCAATTTTTAAACTCATGCCAATTTTCTTTTAAAATTTAAGCGCAAATAAAACACTTTTTTTTGAATCATGCAAATATTTTTTTCTGTTGTCGTATTTTCAGGAAGTTATCACAGCAAAAAACGAGATAAATGTAATATTACAGCGGGTCGCTGCAAAAAAATCCGGTTTATTGTAATGTTACATTTACTTGCCGAAAAATTTTGCAGTCCATTGTAATTTTACATTTGCCTGCCGGAAAAAAATTTTATTCCAATGTAATCTTACATTAGCCTGCTGCAAAAATTTTGAGACCAATGTAATCTTACATTTGCCTGTTGCAAAAAAAATCAGTCCGTTGTAATCTTACATTAGCCTGCTGCAAAAATTTTGAATCTGTTGCGGCATTCAATAACAAGCGGTAAAAAAGTTTCGGATGATTGTAACATGACAATACTTTGAAAAACACTTCTCCTGTACTTTTTGACATTAATTATGTTGTTTTCAAGATAGTTGATAAGAAAATAGCCAAGCGCACCGCCATTCAGGAACAGGTGATTACCCCGCTTCGCTCTTACAATCAAATGACAAGCGTAGCCGGAAACAAAGAGGAACGCACAGTGTTCACTTTGCCAAAATTCACAATTCCCGACGACAAACAACTCATCATCGAACTGATTGAAAGAGACGGCGGACGCAACCAGACATTGACAGTTGAAAACGTCGATTTGGTACATGCCGAAATAATTGATAACCTTACTGTGAAAGTGAAATGAAAAGAATATTAGCCATTTTTATTTTTATGTGTATTGTTGTGCCGGAACTTTCGGCACAGCGATACATTCCCGGTCAGCGAGGACTGCAATTTACGGCAGGTCTGGTAAACAGCCTGAATCCCAATTTCGCAAGCCCTGATTTTGCTTTTTATACAGGAATTGCCATGTCGGGTTACACAAAACGTACCGACCGCTGGTTAGTAGGTATTGAATTTTTAGAAAAACGCCATATTTACAGAGATTGGTCTGTTCCGCAGTCGCAAATCACTGTTGACGCAGGATATTATCTAAAATTTTATTCCGACTGGAGAAAGATGTTTTTTCTATCACTTGGCGCATCGGCAATGGGCGGCTACGAGACCATCAACTGGAACAATAAACTGCTGCCGGACGGAGCGACAATCAACAACCGCGACACGTTTATTTACGGCGGCGCTCTGACTTTTGAGTTGGAAACGTATCTGTCGGACAGGTTTGTCCTGATTTTAAACGTCCGGGAACGTCTGCTAATCGGGTCTTCCATCGGGAAATTCAACACGCAGACAGGACTTGGAATTAAATTTACAATCAATTAAAATACAAAGAAATGAAAAGATTTATGATACAATTGTTATACATACTGTTCCTGCTGGTAACAGTATGTGCCTGTAGCGACAGCATTGATATTAACAGGGTGTATGCTTTTGACCTTCAGACTATGCCGGTTTCTAAAAGAATTTCGGCAGGTGAGACGGTAGAAATTCGCTGCGAATTAGTCAAAGAGGGCAACTATTCCGGCGCGGAGTTTTTTATCCGTTATTTTCAGCCCGACGGCAAAGGCAAATTGCGCCTGGGCGACAGCACAGTACTTGTTCCCAACGACCTGTTTTTGCTGGAAAAAGACGTCTTCCGGCTGTACTTCACCGCCCTGTCCGACGAACAGCAAACAATCGACGTGTATATCGAAGACAGTTTTAAACAGACTGTCAAAAAGAGTTTCAGTTTCAGCAATGTAAACGAAGAAAACAAAGAAGAAGAAGACTAATTTTGAAGCAAATGAGTACACTTACCGACAGGGACTTATTCAGGAAAAACAGTTAAGCAGACAAAGTAAGACAGGGATAAGACAAAAGGCACATCTGTAAGCAGATACGTTACTTTTCCGGTTGTTTTGGAATATGGATACGCGCATAAAAAGGACACGAAAGGACAGAGTTTGCAACCCAAATCGTACCCCCTGACGGAGGCAGACAAAAAGGGGTTGAATTTGTCCGAAATTGGCTGACAACCGTCTGATATTGGCTATGTTGCATAAAACTCAATTTGAAATTAATGTAGTACTTTTGTATTTTAAAAATTGAGCGTATGCGAAGCACATTCAAGATTCTTTTCTATTTGAAAAGAGACAAACAAAAAAACGACGGAATGATTCCGCTTTTTTGCCGGATAACCGTTGACGGAAAGGAAGCGCGTTTCTCCATGAAATGCGATGTAAATCCCAAATACTGGGATGTAAAGACGGGCAAGGCAACCGGACGGACGGCGGATGCCGTCAAAATCAATGCACTTGTCGATAACACCAAGGCATCCATTTACAGGGTGTACAGGGAGTTGCAGGAACGGGACAACTATGTTACCGCCGAGAAGGTCAAAAACGTTTTTCTCGGCATCGAATCCAAGCACCAAACATTGCTGGAACTGTTTGACCGGCACAACGAGGAACGCAAGGAACTGATAGGCGTTAATGTTGTTAAAGGCACGTATTACGGCTATTGCATCACACGCCGGCGACTTTCCGAGTTCATCCGGTACAAATACAACCTGCATGATGTGCCTTTCAAGGACATCAATCACAACTTTCTGGGTGATTTTGAAATCCATCTTATTACCCAATGCCAAAGTGCGCCCAATTCGGTAACCAAGCACCTGAAAAGATTGCGGCACATTGTCGGCATCGCGCTGAAAAACGAATGGATATACAAAAATCCGTTTGACGATTACAAACTCCGGTGGCACAAGACGGACAGGGGTTACCTGACACAGGAAGAGGTGGAAACGCTGATAGAGTGCCAGTTTGAAAACCCGCACATGGAAAAGATACGCGACACGTTCATTTTCTGCTGCTTTACCGGACTTGCCTACACGGACATCAAAAGTCTGACGAACGAAAACATTCAATCCTCGTTTGACGGACGGTTGTGGATAAAGGGCAGGCGCAATAAAACCGGCACGGAGTACAACATCCCCATTTTGAATGTTCCGGCCATGATTATTGAAAAATATAAGGGTCAGACGCCGGACAACCGTGTTCTTCCGGTTGCAGACATCATCACCTACAACAAAAACCTGAAAAAAATTGCCGTCACGTGCGGTATTACAAAGAAAATAACGTCGCACCTTGCCCGCCACACTTTTGCCACAACCATCACCCTGTCGAAAGGCGTACCGATTGAAACCGTGTCTAAAATGCTGGGACACACCAATCTCACGACAACGCAGATATATGCGCGTATCCTGAACAGCAAAATCAGCAACGACATGACCGCACTCGCGGGAAAAATGAAGAAACTTGACATGAAACTGCAATTTTCAACCAACCGGGAGATTGTAAGTGTCGAGAGCATTGAAAAATCGTTGAAAATACCGACGGGCAGGGCATCGGATGTTATCTGGGAAGACCTCGTCGCAAAAGTATGGAACAAACTGTCGGACATTGAAAAACAGGCTTTCGCATCGGATGTGACGGGCATGGAGAAGAAGCCCAAAACATTGCGTGACTTCTATGTCTGCCTGATGGATTACTTCCTTGAAAACAGGACGGATAATAATCCGCTTAATGAAAATACTCTTATTGATAATGCAGTAAACTTTTAAAACATACGGTCATGGAAGGAAGTATAAAAATCATCATTGAGGAAGGCAAAGCGCCTTCGGTGGAAGCGCAACTGGTTAATAATAATTTATGGATTAGCGCGTGGGAAATTGCGAGGCTGTTCAACGTTTTCAGCCAAAAAATTGAAATGAACCTTCGCAGCATATTCAAATCGCATTTATTGTGGGAAAAAGACGTGAGTTACACTCACAAATATACCGATAAAGGCATTGAAAAGCAGGTTGTTTACTACAATCTCGAAGTTTTAATTTTTTTGAGTTACCGGATTGCCACACCGGAAGCAAAAGTTTTCCGGGAGTTTGTCCGTGCAGCCCTTTGCGAGCGGCTGAAAAAGGGCAAAACACCGGAACAGAACGTAAAAATCGTTTGGCTTTACAATCATCAAATGAATTATATGTTGAACTGAAACGGCTTAACAGTCAATCATTAAGCCCGGCACGTCAAAGTGTCGGGCTTTTTTAGTACCTGCCTGCAACACGCCCCGCGCTCCGTTTCACTCCGACTGCAAGGCAAGTTTCGGCAGCCGCAGGGCAAGAGTCCGTGCGGTGCGGTGACCGGACACTTGCCGGGTTATCGTTGCAAACGATAACACAATCAGTGTATTTCTTCTTTCACGGCTCGGCATCACGCCTCGCATCTAACCGTAAATCGGACGGTATTTTTACCGTATTTTCTTTTTCATATTCATTCCTCAAACTTTAACGGTATCATCCGCCGCGTCCGGTCTATTGTTCCTGTGCAAAGGTGTTTACGGCTTCTTAACGGGCTGTAAAGGTCAAGCCCTCCGGGTTTTCAAAAAAATCTCCATACCTGCGTGAACTCAGGGTTGTATTTTTGTGAAAAACCTCGACAACTCCAAAGCCTGTACCAGAAATTGCACAAAACAATAAACGACCGACGTGATGGATATTGACTTAACCGATTGGATAATACGCTTTCAGGTGATAGATAAGACAACGCTTCACAGAAAAATACTGTCAATACTGTATCCTAACTTGATTTCCCAAAAAAATATCTATCTTTGCACCGCTTATACAGTGTGTAAACTGAATGTGCATTAATTCGATGTTTATTTTAATATGCATGTTATTGATGATATGCAAGCGTGCAACGAAAGAGACCTAAAATGAAAGAAAATACGTGCACTAAGTTTATGTTATGTGCGATAAAAAAATAATAAAAAAAATGTTTGATGTATAGATATGATGATAAAAAAAATTTTATTTGCAATCAGTTTTATTTTTGTTCTTTTTGCAGAAGAACTTCACTCGCAAGTCTTAGTGGTTGATAATGGAGTATCATTATCATGGAGTAACAATAGTTCCAAACCGGGCATTGATTATACAGGGGCAATTGGGATGGATTATTTTGAAAAAGAACATTTTATGTTTAGTTCCAGATTGGGCTATATTCGTAAAGGCGAAAATGTGAGAATGCTTATTCCAGTTGAAAACAGATTAAAAGTCAAGTTGGATTACTTGAATTTCAGTACTGTTGCACGACTCAAACAGCCTGTTTTTAATGGTAATTTTTTTATTGGAATTGGGCCGTATTTGGATTTCAGACTTAATTCAGAATATGAAATTGTGGGCAGCGTAAGTGAAAATGAAGAAAGAAAGAGTGAGTACATATCGAAGAAAATCATCGCTGGTTTTTTAGTCGAAACAGGATATTTTTATGATATTACAGATTGGAGATTTGGATTAAATGTAAGATATGGCAGCAATATAACAAAAATATTACCGGAAAGCAGAGAAGGATTAATTAGCCATTCATTGTTGCTTTTGTTAAATATAGGTTATGTCTTTTAATATGACATAACAAAAATGAGTCGCAAATATTTTCACATAATAGTTTTCTGTACTTATATAATATCAATTTAATAATTAATGTATTCCTTATGAACAGATTATTTTTTAATGGAGTGAAATTTTTCACATTAGTATTTATTTGCAGTGTATTTTTTATAAGTTGTAACAATGATGATGAAGTCCTGCTTTCGGAGGGTGAATCGGAATTGCTTACAAAAGGGGCGTTTGAACCTGAAACAGTGTTTTCTCATGGAGACCCAACTCATGAGTTAATTATTGATGGTCAAACAGTAACTTTTACATTAGCATTGCCAGAAGAAGAGGGCATATCGCCTCAATTAAGAGCTTCCGGAGATATGGTTGGACCTCTTCCTGCTTCGACACCAAAACGTGTTGTAACAGGCAAATATCAGAAATACCTTACAAAGATTTCTGAATTTAATTGGTTGCCTTCTTATACTTATGTCTTGTTACGTCTTGATGAATATCGGTTTGAAATTAATCTTCCCAAAACTGCTTTTCAAGGTGCTTATACGGTATATCCTCAAACAACAGAAGGTTTTGCCACAAATGGTGCAAACTATCGAGGATATTCATATGTAGGAACTACCTCTCATGCAACTGGACATAAGATTACGTTCAAGTTTTTCATCCAAAATGGCGCAGCTTATAACATCTTAGGACAGCAACTATGTGCGAATACGTCTATCCCTATCAAAGGTGAAAATGTAAGATATAATTATAAATACATGTTGGCGCAATAATTATTAAACCCCAAACAAACAAAGGTAAGAGGATTTTTTTCTCTTACTTTGTTTTCTTGCTTCACACAAGCACAAAGAAAATTAGATATAATTACATCTTTATCCCTTTATTTTTTATTATTTGGTGTAACTATTGGTCTAAATCTCTGTTCTTTCGTCTGCTTAACCTATTGATACTTCTGCCTGAACCAGTCTGCAAATTTTATCCGTTGAAAGAAAGGCGGAGAAAAGTAACAAAAGCCGTTTATAAAATCCTTTCGACAAGGAGAAAAGCGGCTTTTACCCGTTTATATGGAAACTGTTACCTGTTATTTTCACTGATTTATACTATTTTTGCAGTCAAAATACAAAGAAAAATGAATATAAATGTCAAATTGGACAAGTGGCGGATAGCCTAAAAACGACACAATACCTTGCTGTATCATATAATCCCAAATTGTCCATTTCAACATTCGTTCATTAAAAAAATACTTGTTTTTGAGGAATTAATGCACTGTATATTATTTATTATTAATGAATTATGAATTGAACTTTCTAAGGGTGTCCATTAGAAATCCAAAGACAAAAAGCATTCACTATAAGACAGTTGCGTTCTAATGGACATTTTGGGATAATCTTCATATTATACTCCGACGTGTCAAAGTGTCGGGCTTTTTTAATATCTGCCTGCAACACGCCCCGCGCTCCGTTTCACTCCGGCTGCAAAGCAAGTTTCGGCAGCCGCAGGGCAAGAGTTCGTGCGGTAGCCGAACACTTGCCGGATTATCGTTGCAAACGATAACACAATCAGCCTGTTTCTTCTTTCACGGCTCGGCATCAAGCCTCGCATCTAACTGTAAATCAGCCGGTATTTTTACCGTATTTTCTTTTTTATATTCATTCCTCAAACTTTAACGGTATCATCCGTAGCGTCCGGTCTATTGTTCCTGTGCAAAGGTGTTTACGGCTTCTTGACGGGCTGTAAAGGTCAAGCCCTCCGGGTTTTCAAAAAAATCTCCACACCTGCGCAAGCTCCGGGTAGTATTTTTTTGAAAAAACCTTGACAGCCCTAAAGCCTACACCGGATTTTGCACAAAACAATAAACGACCGACGCGACGGATGACGCATAAAAAAAAGTCATGAATATGGAAAATACGGAAAAAATAAGAAAACAATTTCACTCCCTCGGTTCGGGAATCATCATAAAATTGGGGGGTTGGTTACTCGGATTGATAGCGGTTATCGTGCTGATACAGGCATTTGGCGCGTCCATCTCCACAGCAGTCGGGATATGGCTTGGATACAAGGTTTTAAGGCTGGTAATGCGGTTATTCGGCTTACTCCTGTCCCTTGTTTTCACCCTTGTTTCCATTTTCATTCTCATTGGAATTATCTCATTATTAATATTCTAAAATTTCAAACTATGTCAAAAGTATTTTTATTGGGCGCAAACGCAAGTTATGATACCGGCAAGCAAACGGTAACGAAAAATCAGATTATCCAAATGAACGGATATGAAGACGACAGGTATGTGGTATATGACATTGTTTCCTCAAAATGGGGATTGTCCTACGAATTGATAAACCTGCGGACAAAAACATTCGGGCAATGCGATTTAATCCGTCCGCTGTCGCAGAAATTCGGCATCGGCTATTATTTCGATGATGAAAATCCGCAGTTCATGGACGCTTTCGAGGTAGCAGTATTGCAGAGTGAAGCGGAACAAAACCAACACTCGGAGCAAGTAGCAAAGCGGCAACAACAGGAACATGACGAACGGCTAAAAGCCATTGGTACAGAACGTTTGCAAACTCTGATACCAACCGGCGCCAAAGCCGTAATCATTGCGGAACTGCACGAAGACGAGAGCGACGGCATGACCGATTATTACGGATACCGGACAAAAAGAACGGTTATTTTGGGCTTCTCCACACACACAAGGGATTTGTTTTCCGAGATGCGCAAATATGCCTGCAATTTTTCGGAAACGGCTCATTTGGCGGAAGAAAACGAAAAATATAAACACCGGGAAAAGTATTCGATGGGCGACGGTTATTATCTGGGCGAAAGCAAATATCACGATTGGATAATCCAAAAGGAGAAGTTGTACGGCAGCAGGGAACAGTTTATTGAACGCTATGCGCTTACGGCAGGCGACGAAAACAACATTTGCGTAAAGGTTCGGGCGGAAGCGGACACCATTTCGGAAACCGTAACCGGCGATTTTTTGATAGTAGTGTTATGTTAATCATAAATTGACGGATAAAGGCGTTTTAGTTTTACCCTTGCGTCTTTGTTGGTAAACTGCCAGTTAATTGTTGCCTGTTTTGAGTTTCTTACTTTTTGCCACG
>JAIROC010000323.1 GCA_031257735.1 Bacteroidales bacterium
ACCATTCAACAGGCTATCGGCGCCACACTGGACGGGTTGCCTGCCGGAAAATCCAACACTGCCAGAAAGTTGAATGGAGATTTATTTGAACTGTTTATAAGGCTGATTATTCAGGAAATTGGGATTAATTGCAGGTCTGGAGTTGTGCAAGTCCCTGTTGTCATAGAGGGAGAAAAGGCGTTTGACATGAGCTATCAGCACGATTTAATTGTTGAAAAAGGGACAGATATTAAAATGATAGGCTCCATTAAAACCTCAAGTAAAGACCGCATTGACAAGATTTTTATTGATAAGTTTCTTTACAACAAACTGACAGGGAAAGCAACTCCACACATTGCAATATTCCTGAATGATGTTCAAAGAAAAAATGCCAGACAGGAAAACAGGTACGGAATAAACTCAACTTTCCTGCCCGGACATTTTAAAGGTTACACCATAAAACTCAACCCGCTCGATGGTGTTTATTACTGCGACATCCGTCCCAATATGCAAACAGAAGATATCCTGAAAGACCATATTAAAACATTTGATAATTTACTGATTGAAGATATTTGGCAATTCGTATAAAAATATAAATAGACAATGGATACAATTTCAATTATTGCAGATATTTGCGGAATATTAGGCTTTATAATAAGCATATTCGCTGTAAATAAAGTTTACAACATAAAGAAGGAACTGAAAAACAATAACAATGTCAATGTTTCGGACACAAATATTGGTGGCGATTTAGTTGGTAGAGATAAAAAATAATTGAGTATGCCCAATAACGATATTTCAATACAGGATTCTTCTATCGGCGGCAAAGTCGTAGGTAGAGATGATTATTCACTCACAATTAGTACAAATTATGAGCAGCGTAGCAAGTATTTGGAAGATTTATACGAAAAAGTCCACAAGGAAATAAACGAGAATGAAGAACTACGCGAATCTTGTGAAGATTTTGATTATTTAAATTCGGATAGAGATGTTATAGGATTAGAGGAAAAACTCAAAAATGGGAAACGTGAAAATTTGATAGATTGGGCAAAAGAAGCAAAAGAGAGGTTTCATAAGAAACTATTCAAATATTCTCAATTATCATTGTCAGCACAACAAATAAACGCCTATATTTTGTCTAATATTAAACGGACTTTTATTGAAGAAATCTATGTGTTGATATGTAACAATACACCACAAGAGCAAATAAATACTTTAATTACAGAACGAATAATCAACCCTGTTAAAACCGAATTAGGAATCAATTTGTTTCAGTATAATGATGCGGATATTCAAGGAATGATTTATTTTCTCACCGGTAATTGTCATATAAAATGGAGTAATTAGTTATGTTAGTATATCATCCGCTTTTGACATATATAATTGTGTTTTTAGAATTTTACATTTGCTGACAGCAATGAAACAGCAAGAAGTGGAACTTGACCGACTACGTATTTGGGATTTTTATTTGACCTTTCCAAACGAAGCCAGAAAGATAAAGTACCCGACTGCTCTATCCGAATTAAAGAAAATATTTAAACAAAAAGAAGAGAATCCTTATGAAGATTTGATTGATACTAAAAGAATTATCGAAAGAATGAAGCCCTATCAAATAGAGGCTTTACATTGTATTGCTTCTTATGGTTTGATTGATGCAAAATTACTTTCTAAGAATATCGTAACAAGGACAGAAAAAGAAGTGCCACAGGAATTACTTTCCAAATTTGCAGATATTTCTGTTGAAAAATCAAATATCATAAAGTTAGTGATTGGATTTGCTGAGTTGCCGTTATACGGACAAATGGGATTAAAATACAGGACAGGACTGATTGAATTTAGATATGATGAACGTTAAACCCACATTATTTCTTAACAGATTGATTGTTAGAACTCATAACAATAGAATTGCTTATGATGAAACCTTTCATAATGGCGTTAATATTATCCGTGGGCAAAACAGTTCGGGAAAATCAACCATTGCCAATTTTATATTTTATGTATTGGGCGGTGATTTTTCTAATTGGACTACTGAAGCATTAAAATGTAAAGAAGTAATTGCAGAGGTTTGTTTAAATAGTGCTGTTATAACATTGAAAAGAAATATTGTTCAATCAATACGACAACCAATGAGTATTTTTTGGAACAATTATGAGGAATCGAAAAAAGACAGTATGAATTGGACAACATTTCCATTTAATCAATCAACAAATAAAGTGAGTTATACGAATGTCCTTTTTAAAGCATTGTCTTTCCCTGAAGTTAAGAATGAAGAAAATAGCAACATTACAATTCATCAAATATTACGATTATTGTATATTGACCAAGAAACTCCAACTCAACGATTGTTTAGATTAGAACAGTTTGACTTTCCATTAACAAGAGAAGCAATTTCCGAAATCTTATTGGGGGTTTATGATGATACACTTTATTCTCAAAGATTAAGATTGAAACAGGCAAAAAAAGAAAAAGACGAAAAAGACAGAGAGTTTCAAAATTTGAATAAAGTATTTGGGCATACTACAGGTTATAATACTATTACGTCTGTTCAAAATGAAATCGAATCAACTAAAACAACATTATCGGAAATAATCAATAATATTATTGAATTAAGAAAACTGCAAATTGTAAGAACAACTACAAAAACAAAATTAGTTTCAGAAAATATTCTAACAGAATTATCTAATGCAAAAAATACAATAAGAGATATTCAAATAAAAATCAATCAATTAGATATTGACATTGCTGATTCACAGCAATTTATTTCAACATTAAAAAAACGAATATCGGAATTGAACAATTCTTTATTGACAAGACAAATATTAGGGGAATTGCCATTGACACATTGTCCTCAATGTTTAAATGAATTAACCAATAATGTAGCAGAAGGACATTGTTTTCTTTGTAAACAACCACTTTCTAATGAAGCAGAAAAAGCAAACGCAAAACGTCTTTTACAGGAAATGGATTTACAGGTAAGAGAATCCAAAAGTTTGCTTGAAGAAAAAGAAAGAAAGCGTGCAAATTTCAGCGGTGAATTACCAACTTATATTGAAACCGCTCGCAGTTTGCAAAAGCAATTGGATTCGTCTGTTCAAAATCCCCAAACAACAAGGGATGAAAGATTAGACAACTTTTTGGTTGAAAAAGGAAAAGTTGAAAATAAAATAGAATATTTGACACAACAACTACAAATGGTTGAATTGATAGAATTATTAAAAAAAGAAATCGCGCAGTTGGCAGCAGAAATTTCGATTTTGGAATCCGAAATTCAACAAAAAGAATCTGAGCAAACAAAAAATCGTCAATTTGCAATGCAAAAAATCAGAGAATTTACACTATATATTCTCAAAAACGATTTAGATAGACAGGAAGAATTTAGAAGTGGAAAATGGGTTGAGATTGATTTCTTGCGCGACTTATATTCTTTGGATGGCAATCACAATTTTTCAGCAAGTTCCAATGTGTATCTGAAAAATGCAATTTTATTTTCAATCTTTTTCGCAAGTTTAGAGTTAGATTTCTTACGTTATCCAAGATTTATATTGTGTGATAATATGGAAGACAAGGGAATGGAAAAGGAAAGAACACAGAATTTGCAAAAACTTATAACAGAGATGTCAAATAAAATAGAGCAGGAACACCAAATCATTTTTACAACTTCTATGATTGCCGACGAATTAAATAACACGCCCTACTGTGTAGGTGCTGAATACGATATAAATAATAAAACATTGAAGGTTTAAGAGATAGGTTTTGACCGCTTCGGGTGACTGTTCGCTTTCCGGTTTGTCGGCGGTCTTGACCGCTTCCGTCATTTCGTCAATCGTGCAGCCGTCGGCATACGCCACGTTCCCGTTCATTGTCCGGCGGAGTTC
>JAIROC010000384.1 GCA_031257735.1 Bacteroidales bacterium
CAAGTGTTTCAAAAAAATCTGGCAGTACAAACTAATATTGGTGTTTTACCGCTTGAGGTGATGGGTGAAATTGCGGCTAATAGTAGTTTGTATTGTGTTCCGTCGAAAGTGAATTTTGGAATCATTCGATCTGATGAAAATGCAGAGCGGACTGTTCGGATATTACGGTACGATTTATCGCCGATAAACATTAGGGAAATACAAAGTAATCGTTATTTAAAAGTGGAGGTAAGTTCTTCCTCAAATAACCAAGAAGCGTATAAAGTCAATTTGCGGGTACAATTGACCGCAAATGGGATTCTATCGGGAAACTACGATTGGTTAATTAAAGTAATCACCGATCATTCTAGTAGTCCGGTTTATGAGATTCCTGTTTCCGCAATCGTTGAGGAAACAGAATAGTTTTGCAGACTGTTTCTGTAAAACAAATTAGTTAATTCCTAAATTGAAAGGAAAAACAAATGAGAAAAATTGAAACATTAAAGTTTTGGGGTGCAGTAAGTTTGTTAATTGTGGCAATTGGGTTTTCTTCCTATTGCTTTGCGGTTAATAACCAAAAATGTGTTGCACGAAGACCTGCAAGTCCAACATGTCGTAGTGCCGGTGATGCGGCTTGTGGGGGATTACCAGACGCTAGTTGTGTAGGCAGTCAATGTTCCTTTTGTGATTCCACAAATACGTTACCTTCGTACTTTTGTGCAGTGATTGAAGGTTCTAACTGTACCGTAGAATCACTTCAATCATGTGGTACATCCAATTATACACAAGGGATATGTATGCGTGTAACTCCTGATCCATTTTCTCCATGTGCCAGATGTGGTGAACGTGTAGTGATTGGTCCCTGTTCAGATTCGCAAAGTAAAATACGAGTTTGTAGTCCTTAAGTTTTTGTTTAGTCAAATATACTCATCACACTTGAGTTTTCGGTATTATTTTTTGATACGATTACGAAATATGTTGGATTTTCAAGAATGAAATACATTCTGCGTATTGATCCCAAACCGAATTTTCAAGTGCAATGAGTATATCTGTCTATAAATGGTCTGACCAAAATCCAAAATAATCAAAAGCCAGTTTTGGGTTACAGATTAAAACTATTAATAGTCAAATGTAGATTGAATTAACCGCTCACTGATAAAATACTTACGAATATGTATGCATAATTTTCAACTGGTGTCTTGTCATTCATTTTGACAAAAAGCTTTTTAGACAAAGCTTTTAAGTGCTTTGCTATATTGTAATTTTGTTTAAGACAGGACGTTAGTATTCAAATACTTTATTATTATATTTGTTTAAAACATATTAGAGAACTTCTAAAAATCTTGTCCTTGAAAATAAGGGCTTGCGAATATTGGGTGAATAAAAAATCGGATTTTTGGAAGTTCTTTTTACTTTTTAGGAGACAATGATGAAAAAATTTTTCAATATCAATTATTTGATATTTCTTTTTTTGATGGGAATTTTTGTTGCTGGTAATAATTTATTGGCAATTGAAAGCAATAAAGAGTCGCAAAATTTCGATATTTTTGGGCAACTTTCTGAAACACAAAAAAAGGAAGTGATTGTTATGGCATTTGAAAGAAGGATGCAGAAAGCCCTCAACATCTATTATAAATTGGATTTGACAGTAGGAACTTCAAAAAATATACAGGGAATTCCTGATGATAAAATAAACTTTTTCAGCAAACGAAATTATGAGCGTTGGCAATTAGGAAAATCTTATAAAGTGAAGATGGAAATGTTCAAAGGAATGGATCCGCAACCTCTTGAATGGGTTACGGATGCTTACGATGCAAAAAAAGGTGAAAATCATGGATTGTTTTATAGTAATTCGATCAAAGACAAAAATTTTGGCATAATAGATACACAACAAGATGGAATCACTTCAAATGATATATTCCTTTATTGGCTTCAGGATTCTTTTTTTCCAGACTGTTATATGGAAAAAGAATCCTTTCTTTTTGTTTATTTATTGAAACATAAAAAAGACTGGGAATTTTTTTCTCTAGACCAAGAAAATCAAATTGGTCTTAAAGTGAAATGTCTGCCGGACGATTTATACGCGTTTCATTCAGGTAATGGATTTTATAAATTAAACCTTGATTTTACAAAAGATTTTTTACCTGTTTTGTCGGAAATGCGCTGGGATGCGCTAGATGAAAATAATAATAGGCATTGGAGATATGAAAAATATGAAGTTGAAAAAAGTTTAAAAATAAATGATATTTGGATGCCAACCCAATTAACAATGACATTACAAACAACGGCAGCCCCTGAACTTTTTTCAATTTCAAAAGTAAATATTCACGAAATAAGATATGACCAAGTGACACCACAAGATGTGGTATTAATTTTTCCCGAAGATACTGCTGTTGTCGATGCGATTAACGGCATTTCTTACAAAACAGATGCGAATGGTGAACCGATAGAATCAACAATAGAACCGCTTTATGGACTTGATCCCTCTCACGTAAAATTACCTGAACCGCCAAAACAAAAAATCAATATCGTTTTCCTTGTTATCGGTATTTTGATGATTGTTACTGCTCTTTACATACTTATAAAAACGCACAGGAAA
>JAIROC010000500.1 GCA_031257735.1 Bacteroidales bacterium
GAAGTCTGACTATCTTAAACGACTTTTGGATTTTTAAAAATCAATCTATAGATACAATAAATTATTTCAGGTCGTCCCAAATTGAATTTGGGTCGTCAATAAGTGGAACTAAGTCGCCCACGAGCGAAAAAAGAACGCCCACGAGTCGAGATAAGTCGCCCACGAGTGGAAAAAGAACGCCCACGAGTCGAGGTAAGTCGCCCACGAATGAAAAAAGAACGCCCACGAGTCGAGGTAAGTCGCCCACGAGCGAAAAAAGAACGCCCACGAGTCGAGATAAGTCGCCCACGAGTCGAGATAAGTCGCCCACGAGTGGAAAAAGAACGCCCACGAGTCGAGGTAATTCGCCCACGAGTGAAAAAAGAACGCCCACGAGTGAAAAAAGAACGCCCACGAGTGGAAAAAAAACGCCCACGAGTCTGTCTATAAAGTCGGCATAACGCCGTCATTGTGGACTTGACCCGCAATGACGTGCTGAGTTTCGTGGAGCGCTTTTGAAACAACCCTATTTGTACTTTATAGACAGACACTAATTATTTTGTTGCATCAGCCAATTTTCAATTTTCAATTAATTACAAGCAATTCTTTGATTTTTGAATCAATCAACGCAACAAAGGTTTCGACAGTCATAGCGCCCAAATCCCCTACCCCATGCTGACGAATAGAAAGCGTATTTTCGTTCATTTCTTTTTCGCCGACAATGATCATGTATGGAATTTTTTGCACTTCAGCATCTCGGATTTTCTTACCTGTTTTTTCGCTTCTGTCGTCTATGGTTACGCGAATATCCAATTGAGAGAGTTTTTTACTCACTACTTCTGCGTATTGCTGGTATTTATCGCTAATAGGAAGCACAATCGCCTGATTAGGCGTTAGCCATAACGGAAAATTACCGCTCGTATGTTCAATCAATACCGCAACAAAACGTTCCATTGATCCAAACGGCGCTCGATGTATCATCACAGGACGATGTTTCAAGTTATCACTGCCGATATATTCCAAATCAAAGCGTTCAGGTAGATTATAATCCACCTGAATAGTTCCCAATTGCCATTTTCTACCGATAGCGTCTTTGACCATAAAGTCTAATTTGGGACCATAAAAAGCAGCTTCTCCAATTTCGATAAAGGTATTCAGATTACGTTTTTTTGCAGCATTGATAATTGCGTTTTCCGCTTTTTCCCAATTGTCATCAGAACCAATATATTTTTCTCTGTTGTTGGAATCTCTCAATGAGATTTGAGCGACAAACTCATTAAATTCAAGCGTCTTGAAAATGTATAAAACAATGTCAATCACCTTGCAAAATTCTTCTTCCAATTGTTCAGGCGTGCAAAAAATATGCGCATCATCCTGCGTAAAACCTCTTACACGTGTAAGTCCATGCAATTCTCCGCTTTGTTCATAACGGTAAACCGTACCAAATTCGGCAATCCGTATGGGAAGATCTTTATAAGAGTGCGGTTTACTTGCATAGATTTCGCAATGATGCGGACAATTCATCGGTTTAAGAAAGAACTCCTCCCCTTCCTGTGGAGTAGTAATCGGACGAAAAGAATCTGCTCCATATTTTTGGTAATGTCCTGATGTCTTATAAAGCTCCACATGACCAATATGAGGACAGATAACTTGTTGGTAACCGTAGTCTTTTTGTACTTTTTTGAGAAAGTTTTCCAGTCGTTCTCTCAGGGCAGCGCCTTTGGGTAACCAAATAGGTAATCCTACACCTACTTTCTGAGAGAAAGTAAAAAGCTCCATTTCTTTGCCTAATTTGCGATGATCACGCTTTTTTGCTTCCTCTAAGAGCAATAGATATTCGTCAAGTTCTTTCTTCTTTGGAAAGGTTACACCATAAATACGGGTTAATTGTTTTCGTTTTTCATCCCCTCTCCAATAAGCGCCTGCAAGATTTAACAGTTTAATAGCTTTAATAAATCCCATATTGGGAAGATGAGGACCACGACATAAATCAACAAAATCACCGCTCTGATAGAATGTGATTGTTCCGTCTTCAAGGTCTTGTATTAGTTCAACCTTATATTCGTCTCCTTTCTTTTCAAAATAATTTATAGCATCTGATTTAGTAACTTCCTTTCTAATAACGGGCTGTTTTCCGGATGCCAATTCAAGCATTTTGTCTTCTATCTTTTTGAAATCATCAGAAGAAATGGTGTAGTCTAAAAAATCAACATCGTAATAAAACCCCGTTTCTATGGAAGGACCTATTCCAAATTTCACACCCGGATACAATATTTCAATAGCTTCAGCCATGAGATGCGCCGAAGTATGCCAAAAAACATGTTTCCCTTCCGTGTCATTCCATGTAATTAACCGAATTTTTGCATCTTCGTATATGGGACGTTCAATATCCCACATTTCATTACCAACCATCGCCGCAAATACATTACGCGCTAATCCTTCACTTATCGACAAGGCTATATCATACGAATTGACGCCTTTATTGTATTGTCTTATTGACCCATCAGGGAATATAATATTAATCATTATTTTTGTTTTATCGTATATTGATCTTTTTAGTGGAGTATACCGGAATCGAACCGGTGACCTTTTGACTGCCAGTCAAACACTCTAGCCATCTGAGCTAATACCCCTTTTTTTCTTGGAGCTGCAAAGGTATTATTTTTTTCGATAAGAAAAGGAATAACTGTAATTTTTCTTTTATATCAACTTATATCTTTCCAAGATAGAAATAACATCTTCTTTAGACAATCCTGTTATAGAAGATATTATTTCAAATGATAAATTGTTTTCGAAACTCTTTACAACAACGTTTTCCAATCCTTCCCTTCTTCCTTTTTCTAATCCTTCTGCTAATCCTTCTGTTCTTCCTTCATGAATAATAGATTTTTCTGTTCGTATTATATCCCAATAATTCTCATAGGCATCCCATTCTGCATCTGTAAATCTACTCATAGAACATAGGGCTATTGCCTGACGGATATATTCGTTTTCCATAAGTTCTGGCGCAGGAACTATATATTTCTCACCTTCTATTTCTTTTAAAAAGCGTAACCATAAAGTTGTCATTCCCTTTTCCTCTATATTTTCAGATGTGAACTTGGGTAGTTCTATCATTATAAATTCCAAGTCTTCTATTGCTCTACTGCTATCACCATAGTAGATTGTTTTGTAATGATGATAGTATTTTGAGGTTTCTTTGTCAAAGATATCGTCAACAATACACAAAACATAAACAGGTAGAGAGTACTCGTAAATTTCAATTTTGTTAAGTTGTTTGACATAAACTTTGGAAGCATTGAAAGCCAATTTATAAGAAAATACATTATTCCAATGTATTTGTATCTCTACAATAAACTCTCTTCCTTCATTATCCTTGCAACGTACATCTATTAATGCATCTTCCTTTGCAGGAATATTACGTATCTGTTCAATGGGAAGATATTCAATATTTGTTATATGTCGCTCTTCTTCAAAAGGCATTAAAGCATTGAGAAAACTTATCGTCAATTCAGGATGTTTCCCAAAAATGCGGTTAAATGTAAAACCGTTGCATGGATCTAAGTATCTTCCCATATTCTTTTCTATTTAATATTTTCTTTCACAAAATTTGAACTGCAAAGATACACGATTTTTTCAATTACACATAAAGGAATAATGATTTTTTTCTTACTCACTCTCAATAACCCATAACTCATAATTCTATTTCCCATTGAGTAGCTAATCCGCCTGTGCTTGTTTCTTTGTAGAGATAAGGAAGGTTATGACCTGTTTCTTTCATGGCGGCAACAACTTTATCAAAAGAAATTCGATGTCTACCGTCGGTAAAAGTGGCGTAAATATTTGTGTCCAAGGCACGGGCAGCTGCAAAAGCATTCCGTTCGATACACGGAATTTGTACAAGTCCGCAAACAGGATCACAGGTAAGTCCCAAATGATGTTCCAAACCCATTTCGGCAGCGTACTCAATCTGCGAAGGACTACCACCAAATAATTGATTAGCCGCTGCCGCTCCCATCGCGCAGGCAACTCCAACCTCCCCCTGACAACCTACCTCCGCTCCCGATATGGACGCATTCTTTTTTACTACATTCCCTATCAAACCAGCTGTTGCCAATGCCTTTAGAATACGTTTTTCCGAAAAAGCATGTCCCTTGTTGAGATGATACAAAACAGAAGCCAATACACCACTCGACCCACATGTAGGCGAAGTTACAATACGCCCCCCTGCTGCATTCTCCTCCGCACATGCTAACGCGTACGCAAACACTAAACCTCGCGTCCGAAGATTATCGGTATAGCCCATGGCTTTGATATAATATTCTGTTGCCTTACGTCTTACTCCTAAGTCCCCAGGCAAAATGCCCTCTGTCTCCAAACCCCGCTCAACGGCAGATTTCATCGTTATCCATACCTCATACAGATAATCCCATATATCCGACTCTTCCTTCTGTTGAACATACTCCCAATACATTCTACCTGTTTTCTTACACCATCGTAAAATGTCACAGAGCGTATTCATATCGTAAATTTGAGGCTTATCTTGCGGCTGCAAAGTCTCATTAGCCAATGCTCCGCCACCAATACTGAAAACAGTCCACTCCTTGATTACTTGATTATCCGTATCTAAGGCTTCGTACTTCATCCCATTGGGATGAAACGGTAAAACAATATCAGGAAGCCATACAAATTCTACAGGAGCTATCGCTTCCAATGAACTTTTAATTGCCGTATCGGTCAAATGTCCTTTCCCTGTGGCTGCCAAACTGCCGTAAAGAGTAACCCTGTATTTCGCTGCATCAGGATGTCTTTTCGCAAAAATAGCCGCCGCCTTTTTCGGACCCATCGTATGACTGCTTGATGGTCCGTCCCCTATTCTAAATATTTCTTTTATCGATTCCATATCAGCTATAACAAACAAGAACTGTTTTTTGTTCTACTGCTCTTATTTTGTCCTAATCTTCATTTTGTAAAACGATCTCCATACAAAATACAAGGCTATCCCTAAAAAGACAATCCCTACATAAGGCGCAATTTCTTTAAAATTATCCGAAATAGCGATTTCCATAGCGAGTATTCCAAACAACGTTGTGAATTTGATAATGGGATTTAAGGCTACGGAAGAGGTATCTTTAAAAGGGTCACCTACCGTATCACCAACAACAGTAGCGTCGTGCAAAGGCGTTCCTTTCATCTTCAAATCTACTTCAACCACTTTCTTTGCGTTGTCCCACGATCCCCCTGCATTCGCCATAAATACGGCTTGGAATAATCCGAATACAGCTATCGCAATCAGATAACTGATAAATAAAGATACAGCTTCCGTTCCGCCTATGGAAGCAGGCGAAGAAAGACAGGCTATCGCCAATGCAAAGAAAAAAACAGAAACAAAAATATTGAACATCCCCTTTTGGGCATATTGGGTACATATTTTTACGACTTCGGTCGAATGTGTTTCGTTCGCTTTTTTAGGGGCGTCTGTATCCAGATTTATATGGCGCTTGATAAATTCTACAGCACGATAAGCGCCCGTCGTTACAGCCTGCGTCGATGCTCCCGTAAACCAATAAACAACTGCGCCTCCCAAAATAAATCCAAAGATAGTATACGGATTTAAAATGTTTAAGATAGTCTCAGGCTCAATACCCAATGTTTTTTCTATCATTAATATTAGCGAGAAAATCATTGTCGTCGCGCCTACGACAGCCGTACCAATAAGAACAGGTTTAGCCGTCGCCTTAAATGTATTGCCTGCGCCGTCATTTGCTTCCAAATAGTGTTTGGCTTTTTCCCAATCGGGTTTAAATCCAAAATTATCTTCAATATCTTTGTCTATGTTGGGAATATCTTCTATCAACGATAACTCATACACCGATTGCGCATTGTCAGTTACAGGTCCATAGCTGTCCACCGCAATGGTAACGGGTCCCATACCTAATAACCCAAACGCAACAAGTCCGAAGGCAAAAATAGACGGATAGACCATGATTTCACTCAATCCGTGCAGACTTGCAAAATACGCAATGAACATCAAAACAAAGAAAACCAATCCCTGCCAGAAAGCAGAATAATTACCCGCTACAAATCCCGAAAGAATAGTCAAGGAAGCACCGCCTTCTTTCCCCGCACTGACAACCTCACGAACATGTCCAGACTTCGGAGACGTAAACACTTTGGTAATCTCGGGAATGATAGCTCCGCCTAATGTGCCACAACTGATAATTAATGATAATATCCACCACATTTCCGTATTGCCATTCAAATCGGGTATCAGAAAATAACTCGCAACAAATGTACATATAATAGACAATATAGAGGTGATCCATACTAAATGGGTTAAAGGCGCCTCAAAATCTAACTCTTCTTTCCTTTCATATTTGATGCTACTGATAAAATTATTGATATAAAACGCCAAAACAGATGTAACTATCATTAAAATACGCATGGCGAATATCCAAACCAACAATTGCACCTGCAAAGAAGCGGTAAGCGCAGCGCTTATTCCCAAAGCATCCCCGCCTATCGCCAACAAAATAAACGATACCAAAGCAACGCCCGTTACCCCGTATGTCTCAAACCCATCAGCTGTGGGACCTACAGAATCGCCCGCGTTATCTCCCACACAATCGGCAATCACACCCGGATTACGGGGGTCATCTTCCCCGATCTTAAATACCACCTTCATCAAATCAGAACCAATATCCGCTATCTTGGTGAATATCCCGCCTGCAATTCGTAGCGCAGAAGCTCCCAATGATTCTCCTATCGCAAAGCCAATAAAACATGCCCCTGCCAATTCGCCCGGTAACAGTAATAATATAATCAACATCATCGTCAATTCCATCGAGATTAACATGACGCCAATACTCATTCCCGCATTTAACGGTATTTTCAGCAGGTTTAAGGGTTTCTTTTTTAGCGAGGCAAACGCCATACGGGCATTCGCTAAAGTATTCATCCGAATACCAAACGCCGCCACAACATACGAACCCAATATCCCTACAACCGTCCAAAACAGTATCAACAGTACGCCACCTGTCCCGAATAAAGCATTGCCCTCATGATCCTGTGCCAAAAAACCAAAATACGCCGCTACCGCTGCCCCTATAAATATAAACAGTAACGCTAAAAATTTCCCCTGTTGCTTCAAATAAGTGAGACACGTCCGATAGATGACAACCGCTATATCAAGCATACTTTTGTGTGCCGGCAGTTTCCTTATCCTTATGTATTGGTACAAGCCAAACAGCATTCCCAATACCGTAATCAAAAAACCTCCATATAAAACAAATTCATGCTTAATCGCATCGGGAACTTTCAAATCCGCCTCACTTGCCATCACCGTAAAGGGCGCTAATAATAAAGCTACAAAACTCAAAAACCGCATAAAACTATTCCTTTTCCTTCTCATACATATAATATTTAATTTCTTTATTGATTGGTATACTTTAAAATATTTCGATACTGATTTGTATCTTCTAAAAATGTTTTGCAAAGATATATTTTTCTGCAATACAAAATGCAATTCGGAGTTATGAATTATGAGTTAGGCTGACGCAAACAAAAATAATTAGCTCCACTGCTCTTATGGGTCATAATTAGTGTCTGTCTATAAAGTATTTTCGCAACAAACAGCACGTCATTGCGGGCTTGACCTGCAATCCACTGCTCCGAGCAGGCTATGCCTGCATTTATTTTTAATACGTTTTACTTCGCAGGTAGAACCTGCAAGGATAATTCGGACGAGGTTCTACCTCGTCCGAACTCAAGTATGCTATAAACAGAAGTTTTATCTATATAGAGACAATTGGTAGTGCGTAATATTTCAAATGATTGCGTTCCTATAGGTAATCTTTTCTTCATGATGCTATGATATTTTATTTTTTCTATATACGGTTAAGTGAATGCAAAGATAATATTTTTTTCAATGCCAACAAGTTTTATGCGTATATTATTTCACTTGAGTTATGAGTTATGAGTTATGACCCGAAGCGTAGCGGGGAGTCCGTTCGGAGTCATATCATTGATTACGCCCTTTCAGGGCTTAGTTTTTAGGGCGTTACGTTACACAGGGCGTTGCCCTGTGCTATTGATTGCGGGCTTTCAGCCCTTGTCGGTCAAAAGCGCGCCCCGCAACAATCAGCACGTCATTGCGAGGAGCCCCCACGCTACGCTCGGGGCAGGCTCCGCGACGTGGTAATCCCTAACAATCAATGCGTTCTTTGGTTAGGGATTAGCTACGCTGCTCTTACGGGCGCTTCGCTACGCTCGCAATGACGGCGTTAGGGGTTCGCGTTTTCGGATTACCTACGGTGTTCTCCGCTCCGCTCCGCTTCGGGTCTGAGTTTGCGTCAGCCTAACTCATAACTCAGACAAAAATTCTGTTCGTTTTTTTTCTCTTTCGTGTTTTTTTCTGCTTTTTTCTATCGAAATTTGGGCTA
>JAIROC010000196.1 GCA_031257735.1 Bacteroidales bacterium
TTGTTTTCAAGATCGTAACTGAATCCGGAAAAGAAAACTTGCAGGCGTTGCATAAAAGTATCTACCTGTTCACCAAGCAAGTCATTAACAAAATTATTATAATCAATCTCTGTCAATTCTTCAAACGAATTTTTAGCCGCAGAGTAATAGACAAACAAAAGTTCATTCAAAAATCCGTACTTTACTTCTTCGTTCGGATAGCCGAGAATATACTGATTTTGTTCCTCATCAAAGCCTTTAATTGTCAAGTACCCGCTTTGGTACATAACAGGTATCGGATTTTTATTTTCTGCACGGTAATCCATAATTGAAAACGCAGAAATCCGCGTGCCGTCTTCAAGTTTGGAAATATCCAGCTTGGCGTTTTTGAGCATTTTTACTAAGAACGTAGGTGTTCCGGTGGCGAACCAGTAATTGCCGAAATGCTTATCGGCAAAGACATTTAACAAACTGAACGGATTGTACATTCCTTCATGGTGCATTGAAAAATGATAACCATCGTAGTATTTCTTAAGTTTGCCGAATGTATCATCAATATTCATTTTATTTTTTTCCGCTAACCTCTCAACATCAAGAGTAAAATTAGTTCTTAATTCAGTTTCGGAAATACCGCAAATTTCGGAAAACTCCTCTGTCATGCTAATATCCCTCAACTGATTAAGATCGCTAAAAATACTAACCTTGCTGAATTTAGTAACACCTGTAAGAAAAGCAAAGCGCAAATACGCATCCTCACTTTTCAATACACCGTAAAATCCCTTCAAAGCAGTACGAAATTCCTCATTTAATTTATCGTTGTCCATAGTTGACAGCAACGGTTTATCGTATTCATCAACCAGAACAACTACACGTTTGCCTGTTTTTTCAGCGGCACGTTCAATTAAGCCCGAAAGCCGAGAGGATGGTGTTTTTTCATTTATTTCCCGTCCCCAAATTTTTTCAAGTTTAGACAGATTAGTTTCCAACGCCTGATTTAATGAATGTATGTCAACATAACTTTCATTGTTAAACTCAATGTGAAATACAGGATATTCTATCCAGTCCTTTTCCAGTTCCGAAATTTTAAGCCCCTTAAAAAGTTCTTTTTCGCCGAGAAAATAATACTTCAACGTAGAGAGAAACAGCGATTTTCCAAAGCGGCGCGGACGTGAAAGAAAAATCTGTCTGCTTCTCGTAACAAGTGTGTACAGAAATTCTGTTTTATCAACATACAAAAAATCATTTTCGCGCAAAATCTTAAAATCTTGCGTACCAATAGGGTATTTTCTGACTTGTGTTTCCATAACCTTTCATCACTTACGAACAAAGGTACTGAAATAATCGGAACAGGTTGTAATTTTACCCCGCACGCACACAGTTTATGCCCAAAATATCATATATTTTTGACAAAGTAAATAAAGTTACGATTAAGTCAGCGTGCAAAGCAAATATCACCGCCAATTTAATCCGACAGCAAATTTAATACCGGCACTAAAACTGTGAACACCTTTACCTGTTACAGAGTTTACAATAGAATTTTCGTCATATTCCAAACAGCCCTCTACATTTGTATTATATATAACAGGGTATTCCTTTACAGGATTTGTCGTTGAGGATTTCTGCAGATTATTTATACCATAGTCGGCATAAACGCCCAAATAAACATGTTGCGCCCATTTTGTGCGTCTTCCGACACGATTGTTATACGGAGAAGGATGTATATTTATACCAAAGTCAAGGCATACAGCCCAGTCGGTTTTTAAATCATACGAAAATCTCTTTGTTACAGACGACTTCATTACAAACCCATGCTCCGGAATATCTTCTAAAATACCCGGCTCATATACGTTTTCATAAACTCCGTAAGTCTTCAATAATCCCATATTTTTTTTGTGTCGGGCGTTAATGCAAAATCCCGCTTTTACACCTGTTCCAAGATAAAAATAACCGAAACGAAAACGCAACATCAGCGGAACATAAAGCATTGTTGCCTGCTGTACTTCATTGGCATTTTCAATATCAACACAAAAAAGAAAAGATTGTCCGGACGTGCCGAAAAGAGGGTCGTCGTCTATTGCCTGCTGCTGATAACTAATATCTTTTATATGGTAAACGGACCGTAAAACACTGATTTCAGCACCTGTTCCAAAACCCATAAACGGAAGAAAATAATAGTCGTAAAGCAATCCGCCGCCACCGCTTAATCTTATACTGCTGCCTTTATAGAGAAAAGTATTAACACCACCTTTAGCTGCAATTTGTAAATAATGATGTCTTTTTGTATCTGTTTTTGCTGTCCATTGAGCGTTTAACGGTACTAAAACAATAATAAAGACGATAGATATTATTATACGCTTCATAAAACAATCAATTTTTCTGCTTTCACTGTTTCTGTGCCATTATGTAATTGAAGAATATATTTGCCGCGTTTTAAAGAAATATTTAATGTATTATAGCCCGATAGCATTTGTTGCTTATGTACAAAAGCCCCCGATTCATTATATACCGAAAGAGTATAATCGCCTTTTAAATTTTTTCCATATATCCTTACATACCCTTTTTCTGACGATTTTTGCGGGTTGGGCAATATTTCCACAGTTACGGTTTCGGAAACAACTACAGGTTTAACAGGACACGAAAACATTACAACACCATCCTGACGTGTAAGTAAGATACTGTAAACGGATTGTTCGTTCAGAGATGGATTTTGATAAAGATAGTAATCTGTTTGCTCAGGCAATATATTATCGTTCTCATACCATTGAAAAGCGGTAAATCCGTAGCCGCCATTATTTGCAGAACTGACCACAGCAAGCACATCGTCCCACTTCTGTTTTATTATTGCTGTTGGGTAACGCACTTCAAAAGCGGCAGTATCCCACAGCGAAAAGCAGTCGGCAGTATCAATAAATCTCACATAAAGTTCGTAATTATTTACGTATGGATATACAGGTGCAGGTATGGTGATTTTATTGCTGTTCAAAACGCCTGTCGTATCGGTAAATCCCTGCGCAAATGCTGTACTGTTAAAGTGCAGTTCGTATCGTGTCAGGTGATTGGGAACAGCAGAAGTGCTTCCGAAAAAAAGATGTATTTCCAATTCCTGCCCGCAGAGAGGTATTACCGAATCAACGCCTGCGCCCGTTGGTGCTGTACATTCCCGATTACTTATGTGCAATATATAAATACTGTCGCAACCAAAAATATTTTTGAAAGAAAATATAAAAGTACCGATTGTATCAATATTAAATCCATGAAAAGTATAAGGCAGATTTTTTATCGCAATGGTATCAAAATATTCAAACAGATATGTCGGATTATGAAACAGGGTAAGTATGTATAAAGTGTCGGGAGTTAGCGATGTAGGCGAAAATACTCTGTGCGAATAAGTTCCCTGTTCGTGAATCCACTGTTCAAAAAAGCGGACAGAATCGTTCTTGCAGATTGTCTGCGTATCATAAACAAGGCATGCACTGTCAATATGCAGTGTTAAAAAGATATTTTTATGAAAGCCCTTTAATCGGGCTTCTATTTCTATTGTCGTATCTTTTTGCAGGTTTTTATATGCCGGTTGCAGAATACCCGAATCGCCCTGAATGGATAGTAAATCGGGGGCAGAGGAAAACCAGCGCACGCCGTAATTTGTGTCTGTGTAGAAATTGCGTGTAACACGTTCTACATTGTCGCCGGGATAAAGTATCAGAGGTGAAGACGACAGTCGGCCGGCACGCTCGTCAACTCCGCGCGGGCGCGGGTAAAAGCCGTTTTCTAAAATAAATTCGTTGTTTGTATCATGTAAATATTCCGCCATAAATGCGGAATCTATCAGGTTGTAGGTTGACAGGGTGTGGTTTGTTTTGTAGGATTTGTATTGTAGAAAAGTGTCAGGTGCATACTGTATTGTAGAAAATAATGCCATATCCGGCAATAAAATTGAATCGGAAAAATTACAAAGCGGCGTACTGTTGCTAAAAGGGACATCCTCTAAATGTTCAAAATCACTCCAAATAGATGCAGAAATCATATAGTCAGAATATTCTTTATATTTGGGATATATTCTACCATAACTAAAATTGTGCACTGTTCCAGTTGAATTATAAGGAATAGGATATAATATAAAATTTGTAAAAGAAGCGCAGATGCCACCCGTTATCAAAAAAGTAGAAAGAAATGCAGGAATATCAGGATTAGAAAACACTGTTCCCCAATTGATATTTTGCAAAACAGATACAGTTTCTGAATTTGATATTATTCCTCCAATGCATACAATATCAAAATTCTCTTTACCATTACGACTGAAAATTTTCCCGAAATTTATACAATTTTTCACGATAATATTTAAAGATAAGAAGTAAGTTTTCTCTATAAAAGATCCGGCAATTCCTCCTAATCCAGTATTTCTTCCAAACACATAAGAATTTTTCATAAAGTCTTTCTCGTGTAATGTTGCACCGTTTGTTAAATTAGATAATTCTACGTTATTTGCCTCAAAACCTACAAGGCCAATAAAACTTCCTATTCCTCGTGTTAAAGAGTAATTATCATTAGAATCATAATAGTGTTTATTCTCAAAAATAATTTTTCCATTTAATATATGCCAATCTTTGATTTTCGTGTGCTCCACTGTATTCCCTATTCGTCCAATAAGGGCCGTAAGTGACGCCCTATTAAATGTAATAACATTTTCAAATTCTATATTGTCTAGTACAACCGTATCGTAGATATATAAGTTAGAAATAGTCTTATTGCGTCCGTATAAACTTCCATAAAAAGGATTTTTTCTAAATATTGGTTTCCAGTTTTGGGATGTCTCTCCTATACCATTAAAATCCAAATCGTTCATTATATAAACCTCGTGTTTGGTATGTGGTCTGCCGTCAGAAAACCATGCTAAATCTTCAACAGTGTAAATAAAAATAATTCTTGAGGTATCTGTACCGCTAATACGCACTTCCTGAAAGGGTCTTGTATGCTCTCCTGTCCAGGGACGTACCATTTGGAAATCGCAGCTAAATTCCTGTATATTCGATTGATGGTCGTATGTGTATTTTAGGCACATATCTTTGCCTGTTAGGGGAATGATTTGCTCGTTTATTGTATCGCGTTGCCCATTTTTATAAATAATTTCCGCCGTATTCAGATAATACTGCGTATCAATGGTTATATAGACATCTGTTATTCCTGTAGATAAAGATTGAAAATCGGTTTCCGTTCCATTTTGATAAAAAGTAATCGCCCCACCTTGTTGCCCGAAAGCATAAAAATTGCACAATAATACGAATAAATAGATAAAGCAGTATTTCATGTTCATCAAATATTAGTGTTTTATCACTTTTTTTGTACTGACTTTAC
>JAIROC010000582.1 GCA_031257735.1 Bacteroidales bacterium
GCCGTATTGTTATCGGTTTTACATTCCAACTGCACATAATCAGCCTCACCTCTGTCGTTAATCCTTACAATAATATCTGTCATAGAGGAAAAATAAGTAGACAGATTGCGTACGGTAAAACTCATTAGCATTGTATCTTTCACCATGATAACTTGCATTGTACTGTCTGTAGCAATTCTGTTTGCAAGAGCTACTTCATTCCTGTAAACGGACAGATATAAAGGAGCAGACACAGCGGCGTCTCCTCCGTTTACAATTTTCATCACAGCTACCAAAGAATCACCGTCTGCATAGTAGTTGAAACAGGAATTATTTACCTCGTAAAATGATATATCCGGCGTTAGCCAAAGAGAAGTTCCCCCAGCGCTTAAAACTGTTTGCTGTTGAAGGAAGTTATTGTAAGGTTGTACTTCGTCGCCTGTATTCATGATGCCATCATTGCCCGGAAATACGGTAGTCGGGTTCAAGGGAACGCTCGGAACGGTCAAGTCTTCGTTTATATTTGCAGCATTGTACATGTATTGATTCCATACTTTCCGCGCTGGCGCCCAAGGATGATCGGCATGTCCTTTATAGATGTACAATTTTGCATTATGGTTATTCGATCTGTCTGCTGCATCAGTTGCGCTTGTGGTCAATATTTCCGCATGTCCGTCTCCATCCACATCCGCCACAACGGGATATTCATACTGCGTTCCACTGTAAGCTGGAGTAGAATAGAGGTTATAAACAATGTTTGTATCCGCTCCTGTCAGATGCGATTTTAGACTGCCGTTGATAATCCGCAAAGCAGTTTCATCCCTGTAGACAATTTCAGCGATACCATCCTGATTAAAATCAAACAATGTTAATCCCGTAGAACCTGAAACGTCCGTATGGTTTAAACTCCATAACCGATTTAGGGCGTTGTTGCTAAGAACAAATGCTCTCATAAGGCGTGTACTTCCATTTGTTGTCAATACGACGATTTCAACTTTGCCGTCTCCGTTAATATCTCCCACAAAAGGCACATTACGACTAACTGCATTTGTGAGTTGATGCACAACAAGTATTTGTTCTGTTGAAGGCTTCCAGATATATAAATATCCGAAGCTATTTGTGATGGTTGAATGAGCCTGCGTTTGTACAAGTATTTCAAGTTCTCCGTCATTATCAAAATCGGAGACAACGGTTGCCCCATCGTTAGGTAGGTTAGTAGTATTATATTGTGGAGTAACCTGTTTGGAAACGGTCATGCTGTTTAGAGCAGGATTTGTACGGTCGTTGATAATCACTTCATAGACCTGATTACCGGCACAGAGTTCTAATTTTTGGTCTCCGATAATATTCATCGCTATAGAAAAAATACCATTCCCTTGATTTGAATAAAGCGTTAACCCTTTGTTGTTAGTACCTCCATTGCAGAGTTCAAGTCCCGTTTTCGCATCAAAAATCTGATTGCCGACATAGACTTCCGCATAACCGTCGTTATTGAAATCGGCAAATCCTATACCCCGTCCAACTATAACAGTTGCATAAGTTGGATTAAATATTTTCGTATTGCTTGTCCATAACAAGTCCCCATGAATATTGTATGCTTTTAAGTAATGCGAAAAAGTCATTACAACAATAATAGAGGTATCCGTTGTTTGATCCCACTTTATACGGGCAATTGCTTCTGACGAGCTGGTTAATCTCTCGGTTACATGTCTAACAGGAGTATCAAAATCAGGTCCCCTTAATATAATAAAATCTTGATAAATAGATGCGTTTGTCACAACGCCTTTAAGGAAAATATCAGGATAACCATCACCGTCAAGGTCTCCTACAAGAGGAGATTGAATGGTATGCACGGTATCATATTCTTTATAAAGCCTGATAGACCATTCTGTTGGTTGCGGTTCTACATAACAATCCGCCTCAATAATATTGTCGGGATAATTGTGAGCCTGCACAGTAACAATATTGCTGAAAGCGGTATCGCAGGAAGTTGTAACTATTCGACGATAAGCTGTAAGAAAAGCAGTCGGAATTTCGGGTGAATAATCCGAATTTGTTGCCTGATCAATATTCACCCACTCTCCATTCTCTTCTTTTTTTTGCCACTGATAAGCATAAGTTCCCCATCCGCCCGATACCGGAATAATACTAAAAATTTCATTCGGAGGGAATCCCATAATGATACTCTGACTGTGTCCAATCGTTCCGCCAAAGAGCGTATCGGGAGATTTTACTGTTACGATATTACTCAATTGGGAGAAACAATTTCCATCAAAAAACATCATGGTATAGTGTCCTGTATCTTTTGCCCAATAATTTTCAACAGACGTAGTAGCCACCTGTGCATAGTTTAGATACCAGGCGTATAATTCGGCGCCCTCAAAATCGGCAGTCAGCAAAACACTGTCTCCATCACAAATAAAAGAAGTCTGCGGCGTAAGCGTTGCCGATTCCTGAGCGAAAATAGAGTTTACCGTAACCTGCGCTTCTATGACTTCCCGCCCGACAGAAACGGTTGAAATGCTCTCAATCCACGCATAATTGCGAAGTATTCCCTCCGTTTGCGTCTTAGTAATAATATGCCATACAGCGCTATCTCCATGTTCAAGAGAATCTATTGTCCATTTAATTGTTTGGTCAATACTATTATATGCGCTCACCTGTCCAAGAGAAGATGAAGCAGTATCAAAATCCCAACCAGCGCTCAAATTGTCTACATATACGATATTGTATTTGGTTTGATTGGTATTGTTAACAAGTCCCACCGTAAAAATGGTAGAGCTATTGGTACAGGTATGTGAAACGTTCACCGTTTTTGACATTTCCATCGTTCCCGCAGACTTATGGTTATTGGTAAGGTTACAATCGCTAAAGGGTCCTAATGCTGGAAAATTTGTTCCGTCGTCTAATATACGTACGTAAAACTGTTCTGGTATCGGGTTGTAGCTGCTTATGTTTATTGTCTTGATGACAGAATGCGTATCGCCGGGAAACAAATCTATACCCAGCGTATCATTGCCGATAATATTGTCTGTTGTCATGCCATTTCTATAATAGCGTATCGGCGTTTTTGCCAGCGCTACAGCATTACCATTATTGCCATACGTAATTTTAAAACTTACATCATTGCCGTTCTTGATGATTTCACCATCCACCACATACACTTCCGGCGAAAGGTTTACCGGACAAAAATCTTCATTGTCAATATAGGGTACCTGTATAACACCGCCGTTATAATACAACACATTTTGAAAGTTCGAACAGGATGTTTGACCAAAATCCACAATCTGGGAAGATATTTTTTGCGGTACGCTCAAATCAGGATTTATCAACAATGGACTATAGTTATGTTGATTCCATACGTTTGGCGCAGAAGCCCATTTGGACTTTGC
>JAIROC010000623.1 GCA_031257735.1 Bacteroidales bacterium
GAAACTATAAAGTCAATGAGAATTATCTATTTATGAAAAACACTCTTACAAAAAATAAGAAAAGATCTTATTATTCTAAATTTTAATTCATGAATTATAAAGTAAACATGACAGGCATAATGTTGATATTCATCGGTACCATTTGTTTGGGGACAGGTATATTTTTGTTAATAAAAGGTAGACATATACAATCCGAAGAACAAGTTGTAAAATCGTCAGAAACAAACAAAAATACACAACACGAAAATAAAACAGCACAAACTTTGGATATCGACAATATTATAGAGATGAAAGATTCTTTGATTAATCTTGCCATTAGTGATGGTGTATTGACTGAAAATGAAAAAGATGAATTGAGAATTTTTGCAAGAAAGAATTTACTTGACGAAGAAAAGATAATTTCGGAAGCAGAAGATCGGATGAGAAATCTATCAACAAAGAAAGAGGTTGAAAAGATTGATCACAATCAGAAGAATGGAATTGATTTTGAGAAATATGTTGTGGAGAAATTTAATAAGAAATATTTCTCGATAAAAAAATGGCGTGGAGATAAATATGTTAACGGACGATATGCGGAAGATACTCCAGAACCTGATTTATTGATTGAATTTAAGTTGGGTGAAAGCAAATCTGTCTTTGCTGTGGAGTGTAAATGGCGACAATATTATTATAAAAAAGGTTTTGAATTCAGCCAAAAAGATTTTGACAAATATAAACAATATGAAAGAAAAACAAATACACCCCTTTATATCGTTATTGGTGTTGGGGGTACAGGCGAAAATCCTGATAAACTGTATCTGTTCAACTTCCATAAGATTAAATATAACTATATAAAAATGGAGATGCTGTCAAGATTTGAAAAAGACAAAACTGATAACTTCTTTTATGACATCAAAGATAAAGTATTAAAATAAAGTAAGATTATCTTCGCTTCATGTAAGTTATAAAATAGATTTATGGGAAAAATACGCATTACAAAACTGTTCACTTTTGAGATGGCTCATGCCTTAAAAGGACATGATGGGCTTTGCAGTAACATTCACGGACATTCATATAAGTTACGGGTTACGGTTGTAGGAAACACTGTTGATAACTCTGATTCGCCCAAAGATGGAATGCTGATTGACTTTGCTGACTTAAAACATATTGTCAAAAAATCTATCGTTGATAAATATGATCATGCTTTGGTTTTAAATAGTACAACAGATATGACCGTATTAAACATGTTAAAAGGTCATTATGACAAAATAGTCATCGTAGATTATCAACCAACAAGTGAACAGATGCTAATGGATTTTGCAAATATATTGCAACAGGAACTTCCTTCGACAATTAATTTGTACAGTCTTCGATTAAGCGAGACGGAAACTTCATACGCCGAATGGTTCGCAGAAGATAAATAAACATGAATTGCTGTCTCTTATACAACTTCGGCAACCGTGAAGTTACTACCTCCAACAATGACGAGATCATTTTTTCCTGCCGTTCGTTTTGCGGCGGAATAGGCTCTTTTGATGGAACGGTAAACCTTTCCCTGCAGATTGAATGCTTTTGCCTCATCTCTCAATATGTATGGATCTAATCCTCTTGGGATATTGGCTTTACAAAAGTAGTATTTTGCATGTTGAGGTAAGAGTAACAGTATTTGTTTAATATCTTTATCGTTCACCATACTCAAAACAACATGAAGAGTTTCGCAGGGAATTTGCGCAATTTGTTCGGTTACATGTTTAATTCCTGCCTGATTATGTCCCGTGTCGGCAATACAGAGCGGAGATTGCTGCAAAACTTGCCATCTCCCCATGAAGCCCGTATTGTCGATACAATTTTTGATGCCATTTTTAATGTGTTTTTCAGGCAATTTCTTTTTCCATAGAACCTGACAGGCTGCAAAAATCGTTTTGAGATTGTTTAATTGATACGTTCCCGCAAGAGGGCTTACAAATGTTTTGTTGAAAGTCTCATCGTTGGATTTTACATTAAAATACATCCAAAAACCGTCTGACTTCAAGTCCGTTTTTATTTTTTCGGTTTGAAACAACTGATCGGCAAAGATAATAGGCGCCTGTTTTTCTGCTGCCATTTGTTTAAAGACGCTTGTTGTTTCTGCTTGAGTTTCTCCAATGATTACAGGAATGTTTTGTTTGATAATCCCGCCTTTTTCGCGAGCAATATCTGCAAGCGTATTTCCCAGAAACTGCGTATGATCATAACTAATATTGGTGATAATACTCAATTGCGGCGTTATTACGTTTGTAGAATCCAATCGTCCGCCCATACCCACTTCTATAATAGCCATATCGACTTGCTCCTGTGCAAAATACAAAAACGCCATCGCAACCGTCATCTCAAAAAAGGACGGTTGAAGTTTTTCAAAAAACGCCTTATGCTTTTCCGTGAAAGCTATCACAAACTTTTGAGATACTTTTTGCCCGTTGATACGAATACGTTCTCTAAAATCCTTTAGATGCGGAGAGGTATATAAACCTGTTTTATAACCTGCTTCCTGATATATAGATGCCAAAGTATGCGAGACAGAGCCTTTTCCATTTGTTCCTGCAACATGTATGGATTTGAACTTTTTTTCAGGATTATCCAACTGTTTCATCAACGCAATGGTATTGTCTAAATTTGCCTTGTATGCTGCTGCTCCTGTTCGTTGATATACAGGTAAACTGTTATACAAATAGTTTATACATTCTGTATAGGTCATGAAATACGATTACTGAAGAACAAACTTATAGGTAATAGTACCTCTTTCTTCGATTTGAGCATCCTGTTTTGCTTTAAATTTGGAACGCATTGCTGCTCTTTCGCATTCTTCCCATATCTGGCTATCGTTGATAGTTGTACCGCGACCGCCTGCTTTTGCGTAAATAACATTGCCTTCTCTGTCTGCGCGAAAATCTACTTTAACAACTCCTTCCAAATTATTTTTTGCTTTTGGATATTCTTTTTTAATTACAGGACGACCATCCAAAAAGAAATCACCGCCATAGTTTCCTGCGCCACTTCCGAAATTGCTGCCTGTACCTGTCCCTGTTCCGCTTCCGACACCGCTACCTGCTCCGCTTCCAGAGCCTCCGCCTCCCTGCGTTGCGTTACGTCTAAAGAGCGCATTGGGGTTTACGGTGGGCGTTTCATCTATTTTTTCGTCCTCTGTTTGTATGGGATTAGGTGTTGTTGGTTGGGGAGTAGGCGTTCTTGTGGCATTCAACGTCGTACTTTCTTCAACGTTTTGCGTTGATATATTTTCTTTGGGGGCAGACGTGGGTTGGTTTGTTGCATTTACTCTGTTTGCTGTTTGACGTTCAGAGCCGCCGCCGCCACCACCCATATCTACTTCTATTCCATACTCAGGAGGAGGTGGAACTTGATAGGTTAATCCAATAAAGACAAAACAATATAACAACAATCCGTGAAAAACTACGGTAATTAAGGTTGCAATAATTTTATTGCGTTTTTCTTCATTGCCATTATCGGTATATTTCATGTCTGTTTATTTTTTGGGAGCCGTTGCCAATATTACTTTATGCTGTTTGTTTTGTGTTTCGTTGATTAGATTAACAGCATCAATAACATATACTATATTCTGAACGGGAACAGTTTTATCTGCTCTCACAACGACTGCGGCGGTACTGTCTGCTTGCATCAAACGTTCTGCTATTGCCTCATCTAATAATTCTTCACTGACTGCCATCAAATCTTTTCCTTGTAGAATAGAATATTCCAAATTTTCGTCAATGTATACTTCAAAATTACGTTTGGTTGCCGTCTTACTTGTACTGTTGGGTAACAGGAGTTTAATCGCATTGGGACTAACCAAAGTAGACGTTATCATGAAAAATATGAGTAACAAAAACACAAGGTCAGCCTGTGTAGACATGTTAAACTCTATTTTATTTTTATGCATGGATTGTATTGCCATCTCGTATAAATTTTGCGTTTAATTAGCGGGTTCATGGAGCAAATCCATAAAGTCTGATGCTTTTGCTTCAAGTAACAACACGACTTTACTTATTTTGGAAACCAATATATTGTAACAGGTGTATCCAACAATTCCCACCACCAAACCACTTACCGTAGTGATTAAGGCAGTATAGATACCGCTTGCCAAATCATTAATTTCTAAGTTATTTCCCGAAGATGCCATGTCGTGAAAGGCAATAATCATACCGACAACTGTTCCCAGAAAACCCAGCATGGGCGCAATACTTGCCATAGTAGAAATAGAGCCGATGCCTTTTTCCAGTCTTGCCACTTCCATTTGTCCTGTATTGCTGATAGTTTCATTTATATCTCCCAAAGGTTTACCCAAACGCGAAAGACCTTTTTCTATCATGCGGGCAATAGGTGTTGAGGTTGCCTTACATAGGGCTATCGCCGAATCCAAACGATTATTATGGATAAAATCACGAATATTATTCATGAAATTAACGTCTTCCTTGCCTGCCTTGTTTAACGCTATGTATCTATCTACGAATATATATATGATAACCGCGGACATAATTAATAATGGAATAGTAATCCATATACTGCCGCTGTCGAACAAAAGCGACAAAATATTTAGTTTCTCTTCATGAGGAATTACAACATCTGCAATTGTTTCAGTCTGTAAAAGAATTGTTTGTAACATTTTGATTTCAAGTTTTAAAATATATGCAAAGATAGTTTGTATTGATGGATTATATACATGTCTTTTTTATTTTTTTTCAACAATATTTTGTTAAGGGTTTAACGAGCTTATAGTGATTATACTGAACATTTTAGTTTATAATTTTCCGATAGCTCTTATGTGTTTCTCCTTTTTATTTTATATTTTTTTACTTTTTGAGTGGTTGAATATTTCCTTATGTTCTCTTGACTTTGTCATTTTCTCTCCCTTTATTTTATAATCGTTGATAAATGAAATGCTTGTAAATTATGAATCATCTAAAAGAGTACGACATTACTATATTTCTGGCGTTATTTTTGCGACAGTATTATTTTGCGCTATGTTTTTTATAAATAGTGTCTGTCCGAAAACTATCAAACGTTTCGTATATTCGTCATTATGAGTTGATACATTTTGAAAACAGGCAGGATCGACATGTTGAATAATTACGCTTTCATAATGTCATTT
>JAIROC010000627.1 GCA_031257735.1 Bacteroidales bacterium
TTACAATATCCGAAGCATCTACCTTTGTACGACTTCCCCATGCGTCAATAAAATAAACGCCATTTGCTGAATTATCTCCAGCGATTTTCAGTTTATCTCCGTTAATCTTCAGGTTATGGTTAACTGTAAGTAAATCGTTTACACTGCCTGTTTTTACGTCAATTACTTGGTCAATTATAATACCTGTTTCTGCTACTCCAAGAATTTCTACTGTTACATTTTCTAATTCTTTGCGTAAAGTTGCGCCTTGATGAAACTCAAATAAAACAGTGTGTTTCTCAGGATTAAAAGTTTCGTTGGGACTGTCAAATGTGCCATGAATATGAACGCTTGCTATAAACCATCCCGTATTAATAGAATAACCATCGCATAACTGATAACTCATTTCATTGAAAAACAAATTAACGCCATGCTCCATAGAAGCTGCAGAAATGTCTGCCCCTCCCCGTGAAACTGCGGCTTCGCAGATGTCTTTAATTCCCAATGAACGCTCAGAGTTAACTCTGGCAATGTAATCATTGGGATTATCTTTCGTAAGCAGGTTTTTATATAACCATGCTTTAATTTTATGCAAAATTTTAGCCATGCATATTACATTTAATATCCTACTCTAACGGCTTTGTAGGTCTTGCCATAATTAATAAAAAATTGAAATTAAAAAACAAACCTCCTTTCCATATCTCGCTACTCTTATGGATTTTCGCAAGCGATTACCTCCCGTTTTTTTACGAGGGACTGCTCCTCATTCCTTATTGAATTAAAAATAGACAATTGCAAATGAATATTAATTGTCTGATCTATGATTTGTTTTATAAATAGATTTCTATGATTAAAAAGACATGTCATCATCAATGCCAGGAATTGACTTTCTATCTCCTGTCCATTATTTTGCCTTTGTATTTTTGTATCCTTATGCTCCATCTTTCCGCACAAAAACCTGTATAATGGAATACATTTTTGTCTAAAGAATGGAAAGATAAGTGGTTTTTTAACAAATATTAAGAGAGAGAGAGAGAGAGAGAGAGAGAGAGCGAGAGAGGTATATATAGGGATAGTTAATGTAAGTAAGTGTATTATATACATTACTATATACATTATTTATTAAGAAAAACAAGTCATTCAATAAAGCAGAATGGATATAACTCCCCCTACCTCTCACAATAGGGGAAAAAATATCTTGTGCGTTATTGTCGGACAAGTGTTCCATAATAAATTCTCTTGTATCTTTCATTTTATTACTGACTAAATTTTATACTGTTTATTGTTGATATTAATTCAACGCTGCAAAGATATAAAAATTATCTATACAAAATAATATTATGATGATTTTTTTCCCAAACATTATAAAGTGCTGACAATGCGTAAGAAAAAAGTAATCACAATCCGTATTTCTCACGATTTATCCAAAATACTTATCGTCCGCAGCCAAAATTTCGATAGAAAAAAGCAGAAAAAAACACGAAAGAGAGAAAAAATGAACAGAGTTATGGGTTATGAGTTATGAGTTATTTTAGTTTGCGTCAGCCCGTCATTGAGGCTGTGTGAAAAGTATTTTCGTAACAACAGAGATCGTCATTGCGAGGAGCGCAGCGACGTGGCAATCCCTAACAATCAATGCGTTTTGGGGTATGGATTGCTTCGCTGCGCTCGCAATGACGGCGTTGTTTGGACACTTTTGTGTGTTTTCACACAACCTCTTTCATGCGTCAGCCTAATTAGCTACGCTGCTCTCCGCTTCGCTACGGGTTATAATTCATAATTATACATTAAAGACAGACACTAATTAGTTACCTTGCTCTCCACTTCGGGTCATAATTAGCTTCGCTGCTCTTACGGGTCATAATTAGCTGCGCTGCTCTTACGGGTCATAATTCATAATTCATAATTCATAATTAAAGTATCTTATTTTTCCAACGAACAAAGTTTCAGGGTTTTGATTGGGTATTTTTCATGTTGTTGCGGGCAAGAATAAATCTTTTTCTTTTTTTATTGCGATTGTATGTAAAAATTTAGTACTTTTGCAGACAAATAATTTGACGATATAAAATAAAAGAAAGAATCAGATATGTATTTAACACCTGAAATAAAAAAAGAGATTTTTAAAAAGTTTGGAAAGACAGAAAATGATACGGGATCTATTGAAGGTCAAATCGCTTTGTTTACCTTCCGTATTCAACACCTGACAGAACATGTGAAAAAGAACCATAAGGATTTAACAACGGAACGCTCATTGGTTCGTTTAGTAGGAAAAAGAAGAAAACTTCTTGATTACTTGAAAAGGACAGATATAGAAAGGTATAGAACCATTATCAAAGAATTCAAACTGCGAAAGTAAAGTTACACAATGTAAAGAAAGGCAAACAACTTGCCTTTTTTTACATTTTTTTATTTATAATAATTCATTAATATATGATAATCACAAAAATAATTGATACAGGTGATGGCAATCCCATTACCATAGAAACCGGTAAATTAGCCAAACAAGCCGACGGCTCTGTAGTCGTAAAGATGGGGGAAACTATGCTATTGGCAACGGTATGCAGTAAGAAAGAAGCAGCAGAAGATATTGATTTTTTACCGTTATCGGTAGAATATCAAGAAAAATATGCAGCAGTAGGAAGATTTCCCGGTGGATTTTTCAAACGGGAAGCCCGCCCTTCAACCTATGAAATATTGATAGCCCGCTTAGTTGATCGTGCGTTACGTCCTCTTTTCCCCGAAGACTATCATGCGGAAACACAAGTGTTAGTAACACTTATATCGGGAGATAAAAATACCTTTCCTGATGCATTGGCAGGGTTAGCAGCATCTGCCGCTTTGTCGGTATCGGATATTCCTTTTTATGGACCTATTTCAGAGGTTCGTGTAGCACGCATTGACGGCGAATTTAAAATAAATCCCTCTGTTACGGAAGTAGAAAATGCAGATATAGATATTATAGTTGCTGCTTCGATGGAAAATATCATGATGGTAGAGGGTGAAATGAATGAAGTTCAGGAAGCCGATTTGTTGGAAGCCTTAAAAATTGCTCACTCAGCTATTAAAATACAGTGTCAAGCCCAAATAGAATTGGCTGCCGAAGTAGAAAAAGCGCAGGTCAAACGTGAATATAACCATGAAAATAATGATGAAGAACTGCGTACAAGAATTAGAGAAGAAGCCTACGATAAAGTGATTGCTATTGCAAGTCGCCCAACTTCCAAACAAGAAAGAAATCAAGCCTTTGAGGAAATAGTAGAAACTTTACTTGAGAGTATTCCCGAAGAAGAACGGGAAGAGAAAAAGCCATTGGTAACCCGATATTATCATGAGGTAGAATGGGAAGCTGTTCGCAGTGTGGTTTTGGAGAAAAGGCAAAGACTTGACGGCAGACAATTGGATCAAATTCGCCCAATTTGGAGTGAAACCGATTATCTTCCATCTTCTCATGGCTCGGCTATCTTTACTCGCGGAGAAACACAATCATTAACAACATGTACCTTAGGTACTAAATTGGATGAACAGATCATTGACGGAGCTATTATAGAAGGCACTAGTAATTTTCTGTTACATTACAATTTTCCACCCTTTTCGACAGGTGAAGTGAAGCCGATACGCGGAACAGGACGGCGAGAAATTGGACATGGTAATTTAGCGCTTCGTGCATTGAAACCTGTTATTCCTATAGGAGAAGAAAATCCTTATACTATTCGTATTGTTTCCGATATTTTGGAATCGAATGGTTCTTCTTCCATGGCAACGGTTTGTGCAGGCACATTGGCATTAATGGATGCGGGCGTTAAAATAAAGAAACCTGTTTCAGGTATTGCTATGGGAATGATCAGCGACGAAAATACAGGAAATTATGCCATCCTTTCTGATATTTTGGGCGATGAAGACCATCTTGGAGATATGGATTTTAAAGTAACAGGAACTGCAGACGGCATAACAGCCTGTCAAATGGATATAAAAATAAAAGGATTGTCCTACGAAGTTTTGGCAGAAGCATTGGAACAGGCACGTAAAGGTCGTTTGCATATATTGGGGGAAATGATGAAGACGATTTCAACACCCAGAGAAGATTATAAACCTTTTGTTCCCCGTATCGTAAAAATGACAATTCCAAGAGACTTTATTGGAGCTGTGATAGGACCTGGCGGTAAAATTATTCAAGAAATGCAACGGGAAACAAATACTGTCATCAATATCTCGGAAGATGGTGATTTTGGTATTATAGATATTGCATCTGCAGACAAGCCCTCTATTGAGGCAGCAGTAGCAAGGATAAAGGCAATTGTTGCCGTACCTGAAGTAGGAGAAATTTATCACGGAACGGTAAAAAGTATTCTTGCTTTTGGCGCTTTTATTGAAATCCTGCCCGGAAAAGATGGTTTATTACACGTATCAGAAATAGACCATAAACGAATTGATAAAGTAGAAGAAGTCTTGAAAGTTGGCGATAAAATAGATGTCAAACTGTTGGAAATTGATCAGAAAACAGGAAAACTGAAATTATCCCGCAAAGCGCTAATCCCTAAACCGGAAAAAAAGTAATAAATGAATCCGAGAAAATTAAAAGGGAAAAATGTTAGATGGATAGAAATAGACATCCCTGTTTATTTAGGCGATAATCCATATAAAAACTTGCCCATGCTCTTTGATGATGAGGAATCCCTTATTATTAAAGTAGACCTTGCTACAGGTATAATTCGCAATTGGCATTATAAAGAAGATGTCAGGTTGTTTTTTAAAGTTTCGGATGAGGGTAATTACAGATTTTATGATGAAAATCATGATCTTGTAGAAGCGTTTCATGGATATGTTCCCAATAAGTTGCTTCCGCCTCCAGACGGTTATGACGATTATATACGATTACATATCAGTCGGGAAGGAAAAATAACAAACTGGTATGAACATATTACCCTTGAGAATTTTTATGAATATATTTAGTTAGTACGTTGAAAAAAAATCTAAACTCCTTCGTTGCATGCAACAGGGAGTTTTTTTATATTTTATAACGCAAAACAATTACTTCCACAAAACAAATAAAGAAATGACAATACTAAGAAATGATTTGAGTAATTTGCAAGAGATGTTTCCGCAATCATTTACAGAGGAACAAAAATCAAGGTGTAAAACCTTATTCTACAAAAAACTTTCCTTGCGAGTACATAGCATTTATAGAGGTAAAATGCAGACAATCCCCAAAGTTCCGATGACAGGATTTAATTGGTTAAATGTATGGTATACGCCCGGTGTGTCTTCGGTGTCTACGGCAATACGTGCTGATAATAATTTGTCTTATCAATTAAGTAATCGCAGTAATTTGGTGGCAGTATTGAGCGACAGTACCCGTGTGTTGGGAGATGGTGATTGTACTCCTCCGGGCGGTTTGGGTGTAATGGAAGGGAAAGCATTTTTAATGAAATATCTTGGCGGCTTGGATGCCATTGCTATTTGTGTTGATAGCAAAGACGAAACAGGAAAGAATAATCCTGATAAACTGATAAGTTTCGGCAGTATGTTACAACATAGTTTTGGAGCTATTAATTTAGAAGATATTTCACAACCCAATTGTTTTAAGGTGTTGGATGAATTACGGCAAAAGTGTGATATTCCTGTTTGGCATGATGATGCTCAGGGAACAGCATGTATTACATTGGCAGCGCTGATAAATGCTTTAAAATTGGTGCAAAAGGATATAACGAAAGTGAAAATCATATTTTATGGAGCAGGCGCTGCCAATACGAGCATTGCTCAATTGGTCATTGCTGACGGCGCTAATCCTGAAAATATAATTATGTTTGATGTAGATGGTACATTGCATCAGGGAAGGAAAGATTATAAAAATAATCCGCTAACGTATCGTCAATGGGAATTATGTAAAAACACAAATCCGAAATGTATTACGAATGTAGAAGATGCCTTTTCTGATGCAGATATTTTAATTGCTTTGTCAAAGCCCGGTCCTGATACCATCAAACCAGAATGGATAAAGAAGATGGCGGAAAAATCAATTGTTTTTGCCTGTTCTAATCCCGTACCTGAAATTTATCCTCATGCAGCGAAAGAAGCAGGAGCTTATATTGTTGCTACGGGAAGAGGAGATTTTCCTAATCAGGTGAATAATTCGGTATGTTTTCCTTCTGTTTTAAAAGGAACGCTATTAGTACAGGCACGCCAAATATCGGATGGTATGACCATTACCGCGGCTCATGCAATTGCTACATTTGCAGAAAAAAGAGGATTTCATCCCGACAATATCATTCCCAAAATGACAGAAAGCGAAGTCTTTCCCATAGTCGCAACAGAAGTTGCTATGCAAGCTATTACAGAAGGACACGCCCGAATTGTCAATACAAAAGAAATAATCTATAAACAAGCAAAACAGGATATTCAAGAAGCACAGGATTTGCTTCATCTTCTAATGGAACAAAATATAATTAAACAGGTAAGCCAAAATATAATTGAGGAAATTCTACATGAAACGATTGTTGAAATACAACATCCTGTTTGAAGATATTCCAATGTCTTTCACAAAGAAATATTGTGATTCCAATTGGATTCGAACCAATGACCTACTGCTTAGAAGGCAGTTGCTCTATCCAGCTGAGCTATGGAACCATACTGTCGGGATGACAAGATTCGAACTTGCGGCCTCTTCGTCCCGAACGAAGCGCGCTACCGGGCTGCGCTACATCCCGTAAATTCGGCTGCAAAGGTACAATTTATTTTTTATTTATTCCGTGTTTTCGCAAAATTTATTTACTTTCAGCTCTGAACTATTTTAATAACAACACTATGCTATACTTTGACAACAATGCAATACTACTACTAAAAAATCATATCAACGAATATGTAAACAAGAACAGGGCTATCTTTATTCTCTGTGATAATCATACGGAAACTGACTGTCTGCCTGTCTTACAAAATTATATTTCAGCTACTTTTATTGATGAAGTGATTAGTATTCCTTCTGGAGAAAAAAACAAAAGTATTGAAATGGCTGTTTATCTCTGGCAAAGATTATTGGATAAAAACGCCGATAAAAACACTGTCTTAATCTGTCTGGGCGGAGGGATGATCTGCGACTTAGGCGGATTTGTCGCCGCTACATTCAAACGCGGAATAGATTATGTGTATATTCCTACATCATTAATGGCGCAAATCGACGCCGCCGTAGGCGGAAAAACTGCAATTAACCTCAATAATGTCAAAAATTCTATCGGTCTCTTTACGCAACCTAACAGTATTTATACCATCCCATACTTTTTACAGACCCTTCCCGAAAAAGAAATCCTTTCAGGATTTGCAGAAATGCTCAAACACGGACTGATTGCTGATAAAATATATTGGGAAAAACTTATACAGATTAAGGACATTTCACAGATTACAGATACAGAACTAATAAAAAAGTCCATTGACATTAAAACCGCAATATCTAATACAGACCCTTATGATGTCGGAGAACGCAGAAAGTTAAATTTTGGACACACAATTGGTCATGCTTTAGAGGCTTTTGCATTATCTTTGACTTATCCGATCTCTCACGGCGAAGCAGTTGCTTGGGGAATGATTACAGAACTGCATATTTCCTGTCAAAAAAAACTGATAAATGAGAAAGAATGTCTGTCAATCGTAAATGTGTTACAACATTTCTTTCCTTCCTTTTCCATACAGGAAGATTATGCAGTCATACTGTCCTATTTACAGAATGACAAAAAAAACGCCAATGACAAATTAAATTTTACGCTACTGAACAGCATAGGACATGCTGTAATTAATCAGCAAGTAAATCAAAACGAAATAATAAACGCCTTGGAGAAGTTATGAATTATGAATTATGACCCGTAAGATAGGGTGTTCAAACATAGAAAAAAGAAACCTTATTTCCACCTTATTTCCCCAACAAAACAACCTTAGTAGCAATGGAATATCACACAAAAACAACCTTATTACCTCATTAAATTTACTCCAAAATATCATTTCATCCTATAATTGATTACGCCCTTTCAGGGCTTAGTTTTTAGGAATTTACGTTACACAGGGCGTTGCCCTGTGCTATTGATTGCGGGCTTTCAGCCCTTTACCATTATTCTCTGATTACAATTATACATTGAAGAAATGAATTTATGCGTTTTCGGACAGACACTAATTATGAATTATGAATTATGAAAACAAATCATTAACGCTTGCTTACGTCCAAGTTCGGGCGAAGAATAGCCCGTTAGGGCTTACATATCAATAGAAGACAAATAGCTCCCAACAAAATAGAACTCCGTACGGAGTTCCACAACAAATTTCATCGCTTTTTCTATCAATATGAATGCCCTTCATTAATTGAAAATTGAAAATTGAAAATTGAAAATAAGCTGACGCACGATGATGTCCAATTAACGCCGTCATTGCGGGCTTGACCAGCGCCCGTAAGAGCAGCGAAGCGCCCGTAAGAACAGCGGAGCTAATCCCTACCCAAAGAACGCATTGATTGTTAGGGATTAGCTCCGCTGCTCTTACGGGTCA
>JAIROC010000630.1 GCA_031257735.1 Bacteroidales bacterium
AAATGACATTATGAAAGCGTAATTATTCAACATGTCGATCCTGCCTGTTTTCAAAATGTATCAACTCATAATGACGAATATACGAAACGTTTGATAGTTTTCGGACAGACACTAAATAATCATTACTGCCTTGTAAAAAAATATTTATGGGGCTATCTAAAGAGATAATCCTTTCTTTTTATTGATCCTTCAATAAAATTATTATTCTCTTTCTTCTATAAATTTTGCAGGGAATTTTTATTCATTTGTGTGTAATCCGAGAAATTCATGTACCTTTGCAGCGATAAAACAAAATTTATATCTTCATAGAAGCAGAAATAATATAAAGATATGCAAGAAAAAGAGAACAATATTGTCGTTGAAAATCTTTGTCGAAACTTTCGAGATTTTATAGCGGTTGATGACATTTCGTTTGACGTAAAGAAGGGCGAGATATTTGGTTTTTTGGGGGCAAATGGCGCAGGAAAAACTACCACCATACGAATGCTTTGCGGTTTATTAAAACCTACTTCCGGTTATGCCGAAATTATGGGATATAATGTACTCACACAAGGAAAAGAAATCCGTAAACATATTGGTTATATGAGCCAAAAGTTTTCTCTCTATGAAGATTTAACTGTGATTGAAAATATGGAATTGTTTGGAATAATCTATGGAATGGATAAGAAAATACTCAGAAGAAGGATTTTGAATATTATCTCCCGTCTAAAGATGCGTGATTTCGCACACCGGAAAGTGGTTCATCTTCCCTTAGGACAGCGACAAAAATTAGCATTCTCTACAGCAATACTGCATGCACCTCAAGTAGTATTTTTAGATGAACCTACAAGCGGCGTTGATCCTTTGGTACGTAGAGAATTTTGGAATATGATATATGAAGTTGCCTTGGAAAACGTTACCATTTTGGTAACTACTCATTATATGGATGAAGCAGAGTATTGTAATCGCTTATGTATTATGTCAAACGGAAAAATAAAAATAATCGGAAACCCTACCCAATTGAAAAAAGATACACATTCGGATACGATGGATATGGTTTTTCAAAAAGTTGTCAATAATAAAATATAAATTCATGAGGCGCTCTTTTACTGCAATATTACAAAAAGAATTTCGTCACATTCTTCGTGATCCAATGACATTGTTATCCGTTTTGTTGATGCCGATTGTCTTGGTATTAATCTTTGGATATACTATTAAAAATGAAATTGAAAATGCTCATATTGCTGTTTTGGACTATTCACAAAGTCATCATTCAAGACAATTAATAAACAGTCTTACAGCTTCAGGATATTTTTCTATTCAGCAACAATTGCGTAGTGAGAAAGAAGTAGAACGTTTTTTCCAGAAAACTACAGGAAGTATGGTCATAATTATTCCAGAACACTTTGACAGAACAATTATGAAAAATAACTACGGTACAATACAGGTGATTATGGATGCTTCTGACCTCAATGTTTCTACGACTTTAGTTAGCTATGTTAATCAGGTGGTCGCTCAATATCAGCATTCATTAGCGCCGACAGCTACAAATACCCAAGCCGTAGAAATACGGGTAACAATGCAATATAACCCAAAACTCGAAAGCGCTTATATGTTTATTCCGGGTAATATTGCTTTAATCATGATTTTGATAACATCGCTGATGACCTCTATCACACTCTCAAAAGAACGGGAAACAGGTAGCTGGCGATTATTAGCCATTACGCCAACAAACCAAATTATCATTGTTTTGGGTAAAATTATTCCTTATATGCTTCTTTCTTTGCTTTGTACGGCTATGGTAATCGTATTGGGCATTATCATTTTCAAAATGCCAATGTACGGAAATATAGCCTTATTGTTATTGTTGTGTTTTTTATTCATGTTTAATGCCTGTGCGCTTGGCGTATTAACGTCGGTATTCGCAAGTACCCAACAAGTAGCTATGTTGACTTGTATGTTGGGATTGTTTTTGCCAACACTGTTATTGTCAGGATTTATATTTCCGATAGAAAATATGCCTGTAATTTTACAAATACTCTCTCATGTCCTTCCCGCAAAATGGTTTATCCTTGCATTGCGAGATATTATGATAAAAGGAGCAGGGTTAGAATTACTCTGGTTACCTGTAACAATCTTAACTTCTTTGACAATTGTCTTAATGGCTGTCAGTGTAAAACGACTGTCCATGCGGATAATATAAAAAGCAGAAAGAAAAGCGCGAAGGAGATTGTGTGAAAAGTATTTTCGTAACAATAGAGGTCGTCATGGGTAGGAGTGCATCGATGTGGCGCCCGTAAGAGCAGCGTAGCTAATCCATAGCCAAAGAACGCATTGATTGTTAAGGATTAGCTCCGCTGCTCTCTGCTTCGCTTCGGGTGCGGGGGCAAGCCCGCAATGACAGCGTTGTTTGGACAGCGTTGTTTGGTTTGTTCTTCGCTACAGGGCATATCCAGACAAAAGTAGAGACAATTTTCGCGTTTTCGTCCTTTTTCCTGCTTTTTTTATCGGAATTTTTGTTGTGGATGAAGACTATTTTGGGATAAATAGTGAGAAAGATGGATTGAAACTATTTTTTCTTACGCATTGTCAGCACATTATAATGCTTGAAAAAAAAATCATCAAATAGTATTTTGTATTGACAATTTTTTTACCTTTGTAGCGTTTAAATATCATTAAAGAAAAAAGAAAGTGGAAATTTTATCTAATCATTTTGTAAAAAGAAAACATAGAATGAAAGAGATATATAAGGTAATTCGTGAATATCAATACGATTTTTTTGAATATCAATA
>JAIROC010000005.1 GCA_031257735.1 Bacteroidales bacterium
AGCATACACCGGTTTGCAACCTCCTCCTGTAAGGCGATTGCGGGAGACCGGACTCCCATCATTCATTCAGTTACGACTAAGAGTTACAACTCTCTTTTGTCTCACGGCACACTAACCCAACTTGTCATTTTTACCCCATGAAAAAGGTGTAAAGATGTTAAAATCGGGAAATATTGAAATTATATAGCGCTGATACACAGCGTTTTTTAATATTTTTTAACTTAGAAAAAGTCGTTCGTAGACCCGGAATCGTATTTTTGGATTTGGAGGCGACGGCTTTTTGTCGTATCTTTGCAGCACAAAAAAGTAAGTGGTGTTTGTTTTTCTGTATTGTTCTTAATCATATTCAATTGAATCAAAATTTCTCTGCAAGATTGCTTCGACATGTGATTTTTATACAATAAAATTCCATTAAATAGTAATAAGATTGACACAACAATAATTAACAACCATTTTGCAGTAAATGTTTTCATTTTATAAATCCTCTCTTAAGTGATAAAAAAACAAGACAGGATTGGCGTCTTCCGTCAAATCTTTATAGAGGTCGTCCAATTCTTTTTTGTATGTTGTTTCATGGTATAAGTTCTCTTTGGATGCTATGATATGATAAGCCGGAACGTCGGTAACAATAACATTTTCTTTGTATCTTGCTTTGGGAATGAAAGTATTCAGAAATGCATAAAACGGATGATAAACATTTCCCGAATTTAAGTAGCTTCGTTTTGTTTGATGCACATAAACAAGAAACGGATTTCCCTGCGGCGCTGAAATATTCATAAAAGTCAATTTATCCAGCTCAATAAAATCGCCATTGAAATGAAAATATTTTTGTATGTATTCCCCAAATCGTTCATTTGTAATATGATCACTTAAAGGAGGCATTGCATGTTCCCTTATATTAATGTGATATTTTGCAGTTACCAGCGTATCGGACACCAAAAAAATAACATCCGTAAAATTCGGACTAAGATAGACTTCATTCCCAAAAATCCGCAAGGGTCTATTCATTGTAAAACTGAATTTTTGACTGTAAAAATCGTTACAGGCGCCATAAATTATTTGATTTTCTTCATCGGTTACAATTAATACATTGTCCCTGTATTTACCGTATGCAGGATCTCTCATATTGCTGGTATTAAACGCTTTATATCCTGATTTCAAATATTCATAATAATAAAGCATGAAAGGAATGCGTTCGGAATTGATATATTCTCCCTTATAAGTATAATGAATTACCCTGTGTTGAGGTCCGTCCAAGACAGCTATTTGATTTTTATTCGGAACCAGGGATACATTTGTAATGGTAATAAATTCCGCAGGACCTCCGCCCCTTTGACCTATTTTATATTTATAATTACCTTGCATATCAAACACATTGATCGTTTGTGCTTTTTTTGCATCAACAACTATAAGAAGGCTATCCGTAAACAATATTTGAGAGATTTCTCCAATAAGATTATCATCCGTGGTTTCCAATTTAATGTATTCCGACTTGTCTATAAAACTGTCTATCGGAAGCATTATGCCGTCTTTGGGATCAATGATAATTTCCTCCATCCGAGAGGCGTCTATTCCTAAGAATTGGCGTCCTGTTTTCTTGCAGGAATATAGCAATGTAACGGATAAAATAACAATAACAAACTGAGTTTTCATGAATTTATGTATACAATGATGCAAAATAAAAAGTGTTCCGAAAAATGCAACTACTCGATAACCAATTGACAAACAAATATTTATATATAATATTCTCTGCTGGGCTTTCTATTCCTTTTCCTTTTCATTTTTATTCAAATAATTATCAGCATTTTCAATAATTGATTCTACGGTTGTTGATTTTACTTTAACCTGCTTTTTGACAATTTTATGTGCTATTTCTTTAGCATTACTTACATTTTTATGTTTTTTGTAAATTTCAAACTGGCAATAGAGTGGCAAAAACCTACAAGGTATCATATTCTCAGCATGTTGATAGATTCTAATAGCTTCTATTGTATCTCCAATATGATAATAGTTGTCAGCTAACAGCATTTGCAAGTCATAGTCATTAAATTTCTTCCGGCATTCATTGAGCAATATTTTACTTTTTTCGAATTGTATAGCAACATTGAGCTCTGCACCATAGTTATAAAGGAACAGCGAATTATATTTCAGGTAAGGGTAAAGTTTTTCGTACTTAGGCAACATTTGTTTTGTATGGCCTTGTAAAGATTTTACCGCAATGTCTTTCCACTCTAATTCACAATTCATTCTAAATGAAAAAAGGATGATACCTAAAAAACAGATTCCGATAATCGGGATTCTTATTGTCAAAGGTAAATTCTTCTCATATAGCCGCACAGGAAATGCAACTAAAGTTAAATAACTTAACAACAGCCAAATTGGTGCATATTGTAAAGGATATGAAAAAAAAGATATTGTGATAAATGAAACAAACATGCCAATTAAAATATTTTTTTGAGGATGTTTGGATTTAAAAAGTTTCCAAAAAACAATACTAATTAACAATACATAAAGCGATAACCCTATAACTCCATAGTTAACTGCTATTTTTATGAATTCATTGAATGGATGTGTTACATTGTCAGCTAATTGTTTAAATCTTGAATGGGGATTTTCTTTAAAATATTGTGCTTGATAGCTCATATAATTTGCTTGAAAACCCTCATAACCAAAACCTGTTAAAGGTTTATCCTTTATCATTTCAGTAGAGACATTCCAAATAAGCAATCTGCCGTTAGCGGAATCAGGTTTCCATACGTATAGTATGGATAAACTAGCTAATAGAAGAATAATGGTGGAAAACACTATCAACTTGAAACATTTCGAATGTTTAAATTTCGATAATAGTTGTAATTCTATAATAAAATTTGAAATAGTAGAAATAATAACCGCCAATAATCCTGTTCGTGAACCTGATATAATAATTGAAAATAAAATCAAACCCACAGAGAAGAATACCAAACGTTGCTCTAATCTTTTTGATTTGATACACCAAAATATACCGATTGGAAAGAGCAAAGATAAAACAGCAATGAACCCGGCAGGATTATCAAAGCTCCCGGTAACAGCAAAGGAGTTATGGTTAGATGGATATTTTCCAATGTATTGTAAAATTCCATACAATGACTGAAACACTCCAACAACATAAAGTCCTTTCATGACTGAAAATGAAGTGATTTCATATACTGATAATTTTATGTTTCTGTTTCTAAAAAGTAAAATAATCACTCCAACAAACAATGCAAATACAGCAAAGTAAAACTTTACCGCATTCTCTGTATTTACGAATTTCTCGGAAGTGAGAAATACACTTCCGAGAAAAACTAAAATTATTCCGATTTTTGATTTCATTTTATGCCCCAAACTTTATTCATAATGGAATTTGTCATCATACCATATGTGCTTATTCAACATTTCTATATATCTGTTCTGCTTTTTCTTACCTTTTTTTGTAAAGAAAATTTTTATATCCATAGTAGCCCTGCCATTTTTACAAATAAATATTCCGGTACAATAAGGATACTTCTCTTTACGCATTTTCTCTATTGATTCGTCAAAAAAGTAAACAGAATCAGCGCTTGGTAAGTCATATATAAAAATTGAATCAGCATTAAATATTTCATGAGGCTTATGACCTGCAATAATAGTTACATAATCATTAAAATCAAATTTAGCTGCATCATTGTTTAAGGAACTTCCATAATGATAGTAAAGACCAAGAGCAGTCTTTATTTCTCCGGTAATTTGACGACGAGGAAAATTACTGTTGATTATTCCACGCCTCTCATTTTCTTGTTCTGAAACAAAATGCGGTTGAGCTGGGAATGCTACAATACATTCCTTGTCTTTTGACAAAAAGATAGGTCCATACATATATCCTGCATGTTTGGCCGGATCATTACGAACTTTCCACATCACGTAAAATTTATCAAGTTCTTTTACTGTTGCGGGGATTGTATAAGTAATTCCATATTTATTCTCAAAATAGCTCTTATGTGCTGAGATATTTTTCTCATACCACAATTTTTCTTGGGAGAAAACATTCATGGATAGAGTAAATACAGCAATAAATAAATATATCTTTTTCATGTGTACATTTTTTATTTTTTAACGCTAAGGTAACATAGAACTCACAGCATGTTCATAACTCTTTGGCGCAAGCCGTTTTGCATGTTCGTTTCATGTCAGGGTTTAAATACGCCAATAACATCATTAATATTAATAATCCCTGTGCCTCCTGTTTGAGGGTCGCTATACATAATATTGCCAGAGTTAGTATCATAATATGTTCCATTCACAGCATGTCCTGTAGAATCAGAAGTCTGAAAATATATCATATTACTACCCATGAATCCTCCACTTAAACTATCTGGATTAACAGAACTTCCATTCGGATAGAAATTCCTGAAAAAAGAAACCATGCTATCCGCAGGTACACCACCCGCTCCATACGTACTGTCTGAATATGCTGCTGCTGTTGCATAATCAACGCCCCCCATTGCGGCAAGTGCATATGAAGCACAATGTGTTGAATCTCGAGGTTGTGTATTGCTATCTTCAGTGTTGCCTGATTTCAATCTCGGTATAAAAGAATTAAATGACTTAGGATTATATACTACATTTGTATGTTCAAATCCTTTTGTGATGTAATCAAATAAATCCTCTGAAATATTCACCTGCGCACCAGAAGTTTGTTTTATTTGATAAAGCCCCTTTTTCTTATAAATATTCAATCTTTGAAGCGCTTGCCCCATAGTCTCCATATCTTTTACTGACATTTTGGACATTTCATAAGTTTCTAAATCAAGATATTCAGTGTATTGGCTTTCGAATATGCTTTCTTTTTCGCATCCCCAAAAACCAATAATGCTAAAGAAAAATAACATCACAACTGTAGTTGTGAATAAGTTCTGCTTTCTAATTGATTTCATTTTTATTTTTTTAAAATTAATAAAATTTCTGCTCTATTGTTTTAAATGGCTTCACAGTTTTCCTTTTGCCATCTTCTTGTCACGTAAAGGTGGTCAGCCTCTATTTCTCAACCGGCATTTAGTGTACCTTTATATTAATGTGATATTTTGCAGTTACCAGCGTATCGGACACCAAAATTTTTTTCCTGTATACATTTAATTGAATTTAGAAATAAAAAATACAGTTCAAAGGTAAACATTATAATTATTTTTTCTATATATATTTTAAAAAAGGTAACAAACGGTCAATATCGGGTAACAAACGACAGTAATTTGTCTGAAACATTTATTTTATATCCGTTCGTCAATAGATTTTTTCAATGATAGAAACCCTTTTTTAATTTTGGTCACATTCCGTCTGGATATATTTATTTGGATATCATTGCAATCTAATTGAAGGAAATATTGACCGTTGTTACCAATTAAGATGACATGCGATAAATTGATAATAGTTTTTTTATTGCACATAAAAAAAACATCCGGCGGTAAATTCGCCATTATTTTTTTCAATGATTGACAGATATAGACCTCATTGCGTTTATCTACAAAAACAAGGGTATAATAATCTTGATATGTAATGTAAAGAATATTATTATAGATTAAATCAAAGATATAAGATTTTTCTTCGATTAACATTCTGTTATCTAAATAACTAACTTTCGTTTCTTTCATAATTCTAACATTTTTTAGCGTCATTTTCTTTGGACAGAAACTAATACTTTTAATTATTGATTCATAGTTCCTCTGCTCCCCAGCGTTTCGCGTCCCGTTCTTACCAAAACTCCTGCTTTCCGTTTTTGTACAGGAACGGGCGGTTTTCTTTTCCTCGAGAGTGGTTGTGTATACGCAGCAGGGCGTTTTCAGGCACGTTGTCGTAAACCAGTCTGTAATCCTTGCGCCCGCGCTGTTTGCCGAGCGACTGCCAGCCGCCGTCCCAGTAAAAAAGTTCGTATTCTTCGTCAGGGTTAATTCCGTTGTCGTCACTGCGGGGGCAGAAGACGATTTTTTTCACCGTTACGGGCTTGCCGAAATCCACGCCGATAAATTTTTCGGCGTACATATCGCGGTAGAAATAACTTACGCGGTCTTTATCGAATATTTTTTCGAGATTATTTGCGCCAACACCCTTATTCCCTATCGGTTTTCCCTTCAATTCTATTTCCTTACCGTTTTCGTCAATGCCGTAAAATGATAATTCCGCCAAAAAGCCATAACGCTTATCCGTAAAATAGAAATAAGCATAACGGGCAGCTCCTGAATTGTTCACATCAATTATTTGTTCGTAGAAAGGAGTTTTTTCAATCCGGTGCAACACGACCGAATCGGACAGGTTCGCTTTGTTTGAAATTCCAATCGTGCCGCCCTTGAGTATTTCGGCGTAAAATTTCACATGCGAGCGGTACGGAACTTTAGTGAAAAATTCGGCTTCAATTCTTTTGTTTTTGTCCGGGATCAATGTCTGTTTACGCCCGTTTGCATACAATATAAACGGCTCTCCGGCAGGAACAATTATCCCGTTCTTATAATACGCAGGCAAATACAATACATGGATTCCCAATTGTTTAAATTTTGCTTTCCCGTTTTTTATTTCAGCCCAGGCAACCGGAGTCCACGATAAATTTTCCGGAACATAACAGCATAAATACGCAATATTCTCGCTGTTTTTATTTTGTAACCTGACTTCCGTGTCACGGCAAACAATGTATTTTTCAGTTATGTCCTGCAAGCAAAAATTTTGAAAGAATGTGGGAATTTCTTCTTTTGTCCTGAACGGCAGCGCTTCGCACTGGATTTCGTAGCCGATACGGTAGACTTTTGGCGCTGTTCGGCTGTATCGAATATTGATTTTTGGCGAAATATCCTGACTGTCAACAGGCTCAACCATCCAGTACATGTCGTTAACGAGAATATCTTCGGGGCTTTTAAATGGCTTTTGCGTGTTGTCGTACTTCATTTTTACGGTATCGCCAACAGGAATTTCCGTCCAGAAATGCGGCGCATTGGAATTGCCCCAGTACGGTACCTGATTTAAAACGGCAGGAATTCCAACGCTGCGTAGAGCCGCGACGGCAGCCGAATTTCGATCAGCGCACTCGCCGATACGCGCCTGCACGATATTTCGGAAATTTGCGGGAAGAAGAAACGGATAGGCTTTCCACGCACTTTCGCCGGGGGCAAAATCACGCGTAACAGCATCAATAATGTAATCTCCCGCTTGCTTTGCGGTGTAACCGGGAAAAGTGTCGGCAAGAAAAGCGTATCTCTGCTCGTAATACGGAAATACGCCTTCCCAAATGCCCTGGTGTGCATTATAGGGCAAAACATAGCGGCAAAACTGCTCAAAAGTTACGTTTTCCGCCCATTTGTATTTCTTCCAAACCTCAAACGAACGATCGATATGTTTGATCAAAAAATCCGCATTAACAGTCTTTATATTAGCGGAATAAGCAGGCGCAGGCAGTTGCAGCTTGTCGCCCAGAGCCGCTTTAACGCTGTCGCAAACAGGCGCAATGGTCATATCGACATACCAGCCGTAACGGTCCAGATATTTTACGAGCGCATCAAAATATGGTTGATTTGCAGCGACACTCGACGTATCAAGGCTATTCTTTCCTGCCATATTGCAAATCAGGAATGTAGATGCCTGATACTTCAAACTGTCCGCTTCATTTACAGCATAATGGTTCAATACTTTTTCGAGTTCTTCGCGATTTTCGTTGGCAAGGTCAAGCGATTCTTGCAAAAAATCATTATTGTTCCTGCAAGAGGCAAGAACAATAATAATTGAGGTTGATAGAAGTAGAAAGCGCTTCATATTTTGTTTTTTTTGATTAGAAATTCACGGAAACTTCCGTTTTTTTATATCGTTCAAAATAAAAAGTTAAATCCGCTTGCCGCATACCAGCCCGGCGTTTTGTAATATTCGTTCAGGTCGTCGCGTTCCGGGTGCGGGATATAGCAACTCAAGCCGCAACAGGTTT
>JAIROC010000018.1 GCA_031257735.1 Bacteroidales bacterium
AACTTATTGTAATCGTGAGATGTAAAAATATGCGAGATGTAAAACTTAACGATTATTTAATATACAATAGATAGAAAGAGTAAAATATGTTTTTCCCCTTATTATGAGTTATAATGCAATAAATAAACTACTTATCCTAATTTTGTCAGAAGAGAGAAAAAGTGAGTGTTGTGATGATTTTGATCAATTTTCGCTACGTTTTTTGGGATTTCATGGAAAAGTTGAAAAAAAAAGCGAAGAGAGTTATGGGTTATGAGTTATGAGTTGGGCTAACGCAAGAAACCTTATTTCCAACCTTATTTTAAAATAACAAAACAACATTAATAAGGTAATAAGGTTAATTGTGTGTGTTGTATGTCCTTGCTACTAAGGTTATCTGTTGGAGAAAATAAGGTTGGAAATAAGGTTTTATTATATTCTGCTCATTACTTACGGCGCTCTTCGCTACGAGGTTGAAATGAAAAACGTATTAAAAATAAATGCAGGCATAGCCTGTTTGGATAGAGCGAACGAGGTAGAACCTCGTCCGAACGAGATCTCCGACAACGCGTTTTAGGGCAGGAGATTAGCTCCGCTGCTCTTACAGGGATATTCAGCGAGACGCCATATAATATTTTATCCATTTCCTTTTAATATTTGTTCAAAAATATAAATGAACTGTTCGGCTTGCTTTCTGCGAGAAAATTTTTCTATTTCGACACGATCAACGTCTACTGACGTCCATCCACAAGCAATCCAACGACGGTAATGCTCTTCAATGAATTGTTTTGTTTCCTGTACATTGTGAGCCGACAAACCTGATCGTGTGCGGCAAATAGCTTCTTCGAGACAATCTTCATCTCCGCGCACACAAAGAACAGGTCGCTCTACTGCCAACGCTTCAAAAAACTTAGTTGTCATAATGCCTTTCGGTCCCTTTTCTCCCGATTTGTTTGTAAGCAACAGGACAATGGAACTTTCATTCAGAATTGCAGGTATTTTGGTAGCAAATACGTATTCATGATATTCCATCAGGTTGGCAACGGGATAATATTTTGCAGCTTCCTGTTGGAGTATTCGACGCGACTTTTCATCTGTAAACCAACGGAGACGGAACCTTTCGGTATCAATGATTTTCTCATCTGCAAGTTGTTTGACAGCTTCAAACAACAATGCGGGATTGCGCAGTAATATACTGACTAAACGTCCTGTGTAGGTGATGTAGAATTGTTCGCGTTTCACAACTTCAGGATAAAAAACATCTGCATCAAAACCGTTATATATAAGCGATACGTGTGGATTATATTGCGCAAGAAGTTTTGTATGCCAAGTTGAAACAGTTGTTACGTGGGCAGCTTGACGCAGAATACGATTTCGCCTTGTCAGACTTATTTTTTTGAAAATCTTGGCAACTATATTTTCCATTCCACCCATACGCGGCAAAGTATGTCCTATAAATTCATTTCCTGTAAACTGCTCTATGACGTCTCGTAAATCAACGACCAATGGCAAGTGCATTTTTTTTGCAATACGACAAGCGGCAGGTAAGGGAAAAAGGCGGTAGGTGCTACATAAAATCAGGTCGAAATTATTCGTGCAGGTTTTTCGACGCGCCTCGCGATATATCCGACGATTTTTGTAACCGAAAAATATATCAAGCAGGAAAATCATTATCCATTCGAGAAAATTACCTGCAGGATTTTCCGATTTGTAAAACGACACGCGTACGACGTCCGTATCTCCTTGCAGAAACGCAAAAGTATCATCCTTGATATATTCCGTTACAACGGCAACTTTTACGCCTTTTTGCTTGAGATATTTACACAGATATCCCATTCGTGGACCAAAAGCGGGCGGAAAATGATCGCATAGAATCAGTATCTTCATATTTTTATAATCATGTGAATAAATCGTATTTTTTTTCTGCAAAGGTATAGCATTCACAAAGGTTTTTCTCTGTGAACGATAAGGTAACGTGTATTATATATTGCTTATTTTCCATTCTCGCTCATAATTCATAACTCTAATATAATGTCAATAATTTTTTCTGCGGTATTTCCCGATCCGTATTCCGAAACATTTGTTTTATGGGTGGAAGTATACAGGCATCGAATAATATTTTCTGTACGATACCCTGCTAATTGATTCCATCCGCAGTTGACGGTTTCTGTCCATTCCGTTTCGTTACGTAGTGTGATGCAAGGTGTTTGATAAAAACAGGCTTCTTTTTGCACGCCTCCCGAATCGGTCAAAATAACAGCAGCTTCTTTTTCAAGCATGATCATATCAAGATAACCTATTGGTTCAATCAGTCGAATAAAGGGATTGAAAGCAATCTCGGGCAGAAGATTATATTTTTCGACACATGTACGCGTTCGCGGATGTAAGGGCAATATGACAGGATAATTAGCGGTTGCTATATCGGTCAATGCTTTGATAATAGAAGTAATCCGCTCACGGTTATCTGTATTTTCGGCACGATGAATTGTACACAGGTAAAATCCCTTTGATTTCAAATTCAGGGAAGAGAGAATTGAGGAATATTGCGACGCTATTTTGCCGAAAACAATTGCCGCGTCATACATCACATCGCCAACATGATAAATTCCTTCGACAATCCCTTCACGATGCAAATTGTTGACAGCGGTAGAAGTCGGACAGAATAACAATGTCGAGATACGGTCGGTCAAGATACGGTTGATTTCTTCCGGCATGTACTTGTTGAAACTGCGCAGCCCCGCTTCTACATGCACAACGGGAATGTGTAATTTTACTGCGGCAAGAGCGCCCGCAAGCGTTGAATTGGTGTCGCCATAAACCAAGACATAATCAGGATTATTTGTACACAATACCTTTTCTGTTTCAACCAATATCCGTGCTGTCATTGCGGCATGGCTTTCCTGTCCGCATTGCAATTGCCATGTAGGTTTGGGAATATCCAATTGTCTGAAAAATACATCGCTCATGTTTGCGTCATAGTGCTGTCCCGTATGAAGAATGTACTCTTCTATTCCAGCGTCTTTGTGCTGTATAATTGCCTTACTGACCATTGCAGCCTTAATAAACTGCGGGCGCGCGCCGATAATCGTAATGATTTTCATGTTTTTCTTTTTTTCTTTTATTATATGATTGTCGTACAAGATACCGACAGTCATTTTTGTAAATTACAGCGGCAATGTACTTTTATCCTGATTAGCAAATTCATTCTGATTAGCAAATTCATTTGTCATTTGAACGCAAATATCTGTCAATTCATCCACTGTAGCGACAAACACAGGAATATATTTATATTTGAGAATATTCGCAATAAGGTTACGCAAAATAGCTTTGTACATTCTTTCTTTAGCAATTTGTTTATCTGTCATAATGACAGATTTTAATGATTATTTGAATTATATTAATTGTGCTGCAAAAGTACACAAAAAAATCGTACAGATACAACAGGTTCGGTAAGCCCGTTTCAAAGGTTGACAATTACTCAATAAACGCCCTGTTAATGTTACCTTGTATCCGTTTTGCGCAAGTGTGGTGCAAACTCTGTGTACCCGTTGGTCGGAAACCAAATCATTGGTTACGGAAACAATAATTTTCTTTTTTCTCTTAGACATTCCTGATGATATAGACGGTAAAATAATTTGTTAAACTTTTGCAAAGGTATTTTTTCCATCAATACAAAATGACAATTTGGTCAAGAGAATTTATTTCTTTGCGAAAGTTTATTGTCATTCTCTTGAAAAGTTGTACCTTTGGAAACAATTCCCAAACGAGTATTTACGTTTCAAGTATTTGTTTTTAAGGGGGATTTTTTTTCATGTTTGAAAATAAAAAGAAGAATGAATACAACAAGACAACAAAAAGTGGCACGTCTCCTGCAAAAAGAGATAGCAACAATACTGCAAATAGACGGGAAAAATTTATACGGTTCGGCATTGGTTACAGTAACGGAAGTAAGTGTATCTCGGGATTTTTCTTTTGCACGTATATATGTAAGTATATTTACTACAGGAAATAAAATGGATGTTCTTCAAACGATAGAGTCCGGTAAAAAGGAAATCAGGTATAAATTGGGGAAACAGGTCAAAAATCAGTTGCGTATAATTCCTGAGATCGTTTTTGAGATAGATGATACCCTGGACTATATTGAGAATATAAATAATTTACTGAAAAAGTGAACGTAAGTTTATTTATAGCGCGACGTTATTTATTTGCAAAGAAATCGCACAACATTATAAATATTATCTCCATCGTATCTCTTGCGGGGGTAGCAATTTCGACGGCAGTATTATTTATTGTTTTATCAATATTTAACGGGTTACGCAATTTTGTAGAACAATCTTTCAATGCTTTCAGCGCCGATATAGAGATTACGCCTGTATACGGAAAGATAATATCCGAGAATACAATAGATTTACAACGAATAATTTCTTTGGATGGCGTAGAATATATTTCAGAAGTCCTCTCTGATGTAGCTGTTTTCGTACACGAAGACCGACAATATATTGCCAAGATAAAAGGAGTTTATCCCGATTATGTACGTATGAACAGATTGGATACCATTATCTACAGGGGAGAGTTTTTATTGGAAAACAGTGGTTTCCCTTTTGCGGTTTTGGGTATAGCTGTTGCCTCTCATTTAAATTGTCCTCCATCGGAAATCATATCGAATACGCTAAAAATATATTATCCCGACCGTACAAAAAAACAAAAAGCCGTTGTTTCGTTGGACGCTTTACGTTCACAAGCGATAACTCCTGCGGGTATTTTTTATTCGCATACGGAATATGATAAAGAAGTTGTTTTTGTTCCCCTGTCATTCGCCCGCAGACTGTTGGGATATGAGTCGGGTTATACTTCTTTGGAAATTCGTTGTAATTCGTCTGCAAAAGTGGAAGCTGTTCAAGCCGAAATAATGAAGATAACAGGTGAAAAATTCTATGTAAAAAATTCATATCAACAGGAAGAAATGCTCTTTAAGGTCATGCAATCAGAGAAATGGATCACGTATGCAATTTTATCATTTATTTTACTTATTGCTTCTTTTAATATGGTAGGCATGATAGCTATTTTAATTTTGGAAAAAAAACTTTCAGCTGGTATTCTTTACAGTATGGGGGCTAATATAGGTTTGGTGAGACGTATCTTTATTTATGAGGGGATGCTGATTTCTATTTTTGGGGTTGTTATTGGCTTATTTATTGGCGCTGTTTTTTGCGTGTTGCAAATACAATTCGGATTTATCACTTTTGGGGAAGGGGATTATCTTCTTTCGACCTATCCTGTTGCTATGCAATGGAAAGATATGTTACTTGTTCCGCTTATTGTTCTTGTTATCACCTTGCCGTCTGCTTTTCTTTTAACCAGAAAAATATATCCAAAGTTATCTATACGATGAAGAAGTTACTAATTTTCAATACAGGATTATTGCTTATGCTTATGTCTATCTTTATGGGATGCCAATGGGGTGTTGAGCCAATTCATTTGAAAGGTTTTGCACAAGGCACTTATTACAGCGTAAAATATTATGATAGACAAAACCGTAATTTACAGGTTGCCATTGACAGTTTGCTTGATGATTTTAATAAAACAGCATCCATCTACGACGAAACATCTATTATCTCACGAATCAATCGCAATGAAGATAATATATCACTCAATGATGACTTTAAACAGCTATATGCCTTTGCCATGGAGGTAAGTAGACAGACACATGGAGCTTTTGACATAACGGTTGGACAATTAGTCAATACATGGGGATTCGGTAACGAAAAACGTCAAACCATAACCAAAGAAAAAATAGACAGTCTATTATACTGTGTAGGCTATGACAAAATAGAACTGAAAAATGATAAACTGATTAAACAGTATCCCTGTATTAAATTAGATTTTAATGCCATTGCACAGGGATATTCAGTAGACAAGATTGGAATGTTTTTGGATGCTTTGCACATTGATAATTATCTGATAGATATAGGGGGAGAAGTTTTTGCTAAAGGAAATAAAAAAGGGAAGCCATGGAAAGTAGGAATAGAACTCCCAGCTAACCACAAAGAACAACATCGACAAGTCATAACAACTGTTTCTCTACACAATATGGCATTGGTAACGTCGGGAAATTATCGGAAATACTATGAAGAAAATGGGAAACGTTTTGCGCATACAATATCGCCACAATCGGGTTATCCTGTTGATCATGGGTTGTTAAGTGTTACGGTATTAAGTCGAACGGCTGCCATGGCGGACGCTTATGCAACAGCATTTATGGTAATGGGAATGGAACAGTCTATTGATTTTTTGAAGACGCACAAGGATACAGAAGCCTTTTTTATCTATCAAAAATCAGACAGCATTTACACCTGTTCCACGGAAGGATTTAAACAATTAATCATAGAATAGTTTCATGTTTTTGAAAGATATACAGTTAGTGAATTTTAAGAATTATGACAATCGTTCTTACCATTTTTCTCCAAAGGTAAACTGTATTGTCGGTTTGAATGGCATAGGGAAAACCAATCTATTAGACGCTATTCATTATCTTTCCATGACAAAAGGTTATTTCAATCATGCAGACCAATTAAGTATTCGACATGGAGAAGATTTTTTTGCCATTCACGGTGATTTTATACTTGATAATATTGAAGGAACGACCAAAGTAAGCTGTATTCAACAGCGGGAAAAACGTAAAATACTAAAAGTAAACCAAAAGGAATACGATCGTTTATCGGAGCATATAGGAAATTATCCTTCCGTTATGATTTCGCCCTACGATACGGATTACATTAATGGTACGGCAGATGTTCGTCGAAAGTATTTTGACAGCGCTATTTCTCAATTTGACAAAATATATTTAGACAATTTAATTCATTACAATAAAGTACTTGCTCATCGAAATGCTTTGTTGAAATATTTCAACGAAAAACAATCCTTTAATGAGCAGGAAATAGCCATCTGGAACGACAGAATGATTGATTTGGGCAATAAAATATTTCATACACGTAAACAATTTCTGGAAAGTTTTTTACCTGTTTTCAATCGGATATTTTCACTTATTTCTTCTCAAGAATGCGTTTCGATAGATTACAAATCGCAGTTATTGGAAGGTGATTTTAGCGTCCTGTTAAAAGCAGCACAACAAAAAGATTATATGGCACAATATTCAACCGTTGGAACACATAAGGATGATTTTTTGTTTATCATGGACTCCTATCCTGTAAAAAAGTTCTCTTCTCAAGGAGAACAGAAGTCCTTTTTGATAGTTATCAAGTTGGCGCAATTTGAATACATTAAACAATTGAAGGGACAAAAACCCTTGCTGCTCTTGGATGATGTCTTTGATAAATTGGATAATGAACGGGTTAATCAGTTAATTTCGTTAGTTATTTCAGATGATTACGGACAGGTTTTTGTTACAGATACCCACAAGGAGCGTATGATAGAATTGTTTGATAATAAAAATGTAGATTATTCCTTGATAGAAATATAACAAAGAAAGCGGAAAACAAAGCTGTTAGTAAAGCATGAATAAACTAAAAAGAAAAAGGAGAAAGAAAACAATGTGGATAATATTTTCAATCATTGCTATTATTACTGTCGGCGTAATTATTTTCATTCACCAGCCGAAGTTTGGCAGAAGGCCGAAAGGAGAACGTAAGGAAAGAGTACATCATTCCCAAAATTACAGAGATGGAAAATTTCAAAACTTGTCCAATACGCCGCAAATAACAATGGATGACGGGGTCTTCAAAGCATTAAGGGATTTTCTTTTCACCGAAACAGAACGAACCCCTGACAAACCAATCCCTGCAGATAAAATTGATTTGTACAGTTTGGACATAAAAGAAGATATTTTGGTATGGTTTGGACATTCCTCTTGTTTTGTTCAATTGGAAGGCAAACGGATATTGATAGACCCTGTTTTCAGTCAGGCGGCGTCGCCATTACCTTTTGTTAATAAACCTTTCAAAGGAACAGATATCTATAGCGCTACAGATATTCCCGATATTGATTATTTGATTATCACGCACGACCATTGGGATCACCTTGATTATCCTACCGTAAAAGCATTGAAATTACGGATCAAACAAGTAATATGTCCTCTTGGCGTGGGAGAACATTTTGAACGTTGGAACTTCAACAAAGAAAATATTCTCGAAATGGATTGGGAAGAAAAGGCTGTTCTTTCATCTGAATTTGAATTATATTGTCTTCCTGCTCGTCATTTTTCGGGAAGAGGTTTGAATCCAAAGCAATCTCTTTGGGCGTCGTTCTTGTTGAAAACATCCGACTTTACCTTATATATAGGAGGAGACGGAGGTTATGATACCCATTTCGCAGATATTGGAAAACGTTTTACCGCAATTGATTTAGCATTGCTTGAAAATGGACAGTACAATGAAAAGTGGAAATACATCCACATGTTTCCTGAACAGACACTCAAAGCAGGAAAAGATTTACAAGCAAAAAGGGTTCTACCTGTCCATAATTCCAAATTTGCATTGGGACAACATGCTTGGGATGAACCTTTACAAACTCTAACAAAACTGCATCACGATAATGATTTTATATTGATTACCCCCAAAATCGGACAAATCGTATATTTGAAAGATACTTCACAACAGTTTGAACATTGGTGGAAAACAGTGAAGTAAACCATACAAAATAGACCAACACTAATTAGTGTCTGTCCGAAAACTATCAAACGTTTCGTATATTCGTCATTATGAGTTGATACATTTTGAAAACAGGCAGTATCGACATGTTGAATAATTACGCTTTCATAATGTCATTT
>JAIROC010000178.1 GCA_031257735.1 Bacteroidales bacterium
CCGTCTTAACTGAAATTAAAAAATATTAACAATTAAAAATATAAATTATGAAAACAACATTACGATTATTGATACTTTTGTTCGCATGCTCAATACTAGCATGTGTAAATGGCGAAAAGCTGAATGATGAAGATACTATTCAAACTTTTTTACTACAGTTACAATCCGTTCCATCTTCTTTTGAAGACAATGATTTTCCTGAATGGCTTTCAATTAAAATCAGTGAAATAGAAACCATACATAGTCGCGATTTATCAATAGTTAAAGTAAAGATATATAAAGGGGAATGGAATGAACGAATTGTTTATTTTATATTGGATACGTTAAGTTCCTGTGGATTTTGCGAAGTATATTATGAAAATGGGACAAAATTAAGTTTCTCCAACAATAGTTCAGCCGATTTTTGTACATCCAGCAAAAATTGGAAATTAATCTATGAATTTGGTAATGGACTTTATTAAATATTATTGAAAATGAAAAAGATATTTTGTGTCATTTTGTTGCTGAATGGGTTATATGCTCATGGTCAGTCCATCATAGAAGATGTGTATGATTTCCCTATCAAACAGGGAAGTAAAGAATGGGTAAAAATAGAATCCGTAGAAAAACGGATTGCTATCCTACAGGTACCCGATGTTATTTTATCAAGTATCTCTACTGAAGGTTTATTGGAAACATGTCTTACCTTTCCGTATTTGACGGATATTTTATTTTGTGATAACTATCAGCAAGGCTTTGAAGCATTAGTAACTGAATTTAACGGATTTCAGGAACTTCTCAAACGACAGGATTTGATAAATACATTACTAAAGAAATATAAAAGTTTAAGTACAAATCTAACAGCCTTTCAATCTCAAAATAATGTAGAGCAAGGGCGATTTATCTTTCGTCATTTTGTTTTAGAATTTATGTTGGCTCAAGATGTGGTTGTTAAAAATTTGAGTTTAGAACAGGAGAAACAGTTGTTCTTATTATGTTATGAGCATAAAAAAATAAAAAACAACTATTCGGATATTTTCAGTAGTCTAAATTTTATATCAACAAATTTGTTGTATGCAAAAAAAATGATAAACGATCCAAATTTCAAATTTGAAAGTATAAAACAAAAGCAAGCATTATCGGATTTTGTAAATACACCTTTGCATATCGACCAACAAATAATTGATGATATAGAAAACCACATAATGTTAAATGTTAAATAATAATAATTATGAGACGGATTTTTATAATATGGTTATGTTTTATATTGCACTACAATGTGAACATAGCCCAAACATATGTGCAAGTTACAAATGTGAAGACGCCTAAGGGTTCTACAGTACAGGATGTATATTCTCTTACCAGTAGCGATGCCACATACTCTTCCTCTCAATTAGCAGCAATAGCTGCTGATTTATCCGACAATTATAATGGAGCTGAACTTATTGATGCTCCTTCGTATAAATACAATTGTCATGGCTATGCATGGCATATTTCAGAAGGTGGAAATAAAGTATGGATTGGTAAAGAAACAGTTACCGCTGAAGATATTTATTGGACGGATGGAAGTTATATTGAGGTTACAGAAAGTGAAGCGACAAAAGTGTCTTATCATCAAAGTGGCAATCATTCGGCTATCAGATTAAACAGTACTTGGTATCAGTCAAAATGGGGTGCAAATGTATTGGTCAAGCACCATCCTAACGATGTACCTCCAAGCTATCAACCATCAATGACAAAAAAATATTATAAACTACAACCACCCACCATTTCCGGTCCCGATAATCCTTACAGTTTCCAACAAATTACATACACAATAAACAATCTACCAGCAGGCACAACAGTAACATGGAGTGGCAGTAGCAATGTAAGTATGATTAGCGGGCAGGGAACCTCACAGGTTACCATTTCTATATGTGGCGCTCATCTCGCCACCCTGACAGCTACACTAACAGGAACGATTGATACTATCTTGAGTAAGGAATTCTTGATAAATAATGGCAACTTAACAGTTGTTCCACAAGTTGGATACATAAATGTTGAGTTTAGTCATCCATATGCACAATGCTACGATTGGAATATTTATAATTTTATTTCTGAGAAAGGCAGCGGAACTATTATTTGTGACAGTTCAGGCATATTGACCCTGGAACCTCCGTATGGTGTGGAGGGAGAATCTATACAGGTGAGGGCGCAGTCAAACGGATGCTACACACCCTGGCTGGTACAAAATGTTCACACCTGGCATCCGGAAATAGACTCATTTAACAGTTACTTAAACCCCATGACAGCAGAACCTTTTTGGGTCAATTTAGTAGAACCGGCTCCTGACGATGGAAAAACCGGATCTATTCAATATTATTGGTACTTTGGGGATACGCTTTTTGAAATTACAGATGAGCCATACATACATTCTTATACTTGGCCATGCGGCGATTACAACCTTTCCGTTGTGGTACATATTGACGACTATGAAGCAAGTACTACAACCGATTTTTGGGGTATGTGCATTCACCGATCCTCTTCTACGGCACTTGCCGACTACAAATAATTTTATCCGAATGCTTTATTAGAAGTAAAAACAATTAAGCTATGAAAAAACTACTTCTATTCCTTGTTTTACTTCCGGCAATAAGCCTGAACCTCCGCAGCCAGAGCAGCGGACGGGAATTTTTTGAAAGTTGTACCAGCATCATGGTCGGCAAAC
>JAIROC010000225.1 GCA_031257735.1 Bacteroidales bacterium
ATTAATTTATTAAATATAAGCAGATTATTGCAAGAGACAGTATATTTTTTTAGTCGGAAAGCCAGAAACAGGGCGAAATCGACGTAACATTTTTCTCTTATTATTAGTAAATAAATTAAATAAATGTTAAATTTTTAATACAAATTTTTATGAAAAAGGTTAATAAAAAAGCTATTTTAGCAATGTTGGTGGCAATGGTTATGTCACTGGGAATGATGGGTGGAATCAATGGTGAAAGCCAGGATTCAAATTTGCAGCAATATGCTACAGCAAGTTTTATTATTGCAAGTAAATCTGAAAGCACTTTGGGAAAAACAGTAGGAACTGCAGTCGGTTCAGCTTTCAGCGGTGCTTCTACTAGCTGTTTTTTTACAGCATTTATAATTGGGGGACCAGCAGCTTTAATTTTAGGGATTACGTGGGGGACAGTTACGGCAGCTTAATGTTTAATGTATTATATCATGAAAAGGAAATTTTTTGTAACTGTAATAGTAATCATAATCTCAATTGCAAGTCTCAATTCGTTAAATAATCGGATATACGATTATTCTATTAATGAATTGGGTGGTGCGGCTATATATTATGGTATTAAAAATGAGTCATCCGTTTGGGCGCAAGTAGGAGGCTGGGTGGCTGCAAGCGGAGGTTCCGCTATAGGTGCCACGGCAATTGCTGGCGCAGCTAAGGCAGCAGGCACTACTGGAGTTGTAGTCTCTGCATTAAGTTCTAATCCCGTTGGTTGGACAATAGCAGGAATTGGACTTATACTTTAATAACAATTAACATTAAGGGTCACGTTTTACACCTTGTGCAAAATGTGACCTTTTACTAATACAAAGTAGTTATAATTATGGATATTATGAATAGTTTCATGTTTAAGTACGATGTTATGTATGTTTTTAAAGACAGATATGAATTTAAGTGTTTTAAAAAGAAACTTTTTTTAAAAAAACTGTCTGATAGTTTTATTTCTAGAGCAGGGTATGCTCTTTTGGGATATATTTTCGTTGTATTAATACTGCATTTAATACTACAATTAATACATGTGCCAATTGATATGTATATATCTAGTATGATTTCTCCTTTTTTTTTCTTTATTATTCTTATAATAACGATATATTATGGACAACATAAAAATGTCATTATACTAACATCAAATATTCGCAAATTATATGTGAGTAAAAATAGGAAAACGTTATTAATAGAATACAATGATGACAATAAACGCCTAAGACTTAAGGTTATTGATATGCCGGATGCAGATAGTGCAAGGCAAGATATCATTAATCAATTAAATGGAGCAAACATATTTGTTGAAAATAACTATTCGACATCTGACTTTTTAATGCAACAAATCAAATTTTATCGGATCAATTTATATATGGGAATATTTGGGTTGTTATTTGGGTTGTTATTGTTATTCGTTTTATTAAATATATTGACATATAACTTAATTGTATTATTCTGTGTTTTATTTGCATTATCTATCTGCACAATTATCTCAATTTATAGTTTTTATAGGTTGAAAAAGTTAAAAAGTAGTGGTAAATGAAAATATTAAAGCGACATAAAATATTTTTTTTGTCATTTACGATTGCTTTTTCTTTCTGGTTATTGCCCTTTTTAGTAAGGATTTTCTTTGTTGAGATGCCGGAAATAAATGTCAACAAAATAGAAAATTCAATGACTAAAATTATGCAATCATTAACCAACGGTGATAGGTGCGTTGCATTTGGTATAATTTTCAAAAACAATTTGAAAGGATGTATTTTGAATATTGTTGGAGGAGCGATGTTGGGTTTGGGAACATTAATTAATATTTTATTCAATGGTTTTTTTTCGGCAGATATTTTTGTGTTTTCATATAAGGCAGGTATGGACATTACCTCAATATTGAGAGTGACATTGCCACATAGTTTTGAATTAATCGGTTTTTGGTTATCGGGAGCTATTGGGTTTTATATTGCATGGAATATAATTCAATTCAATTCATGAGAGGGAAAGATAGTTTTTCTACTCATTTTTACAAACAAATAGGGATTGGTTTTGCAGTGGTCTTTTTTATTATTCTATCGGCAGCTTATGTTGAGGCATATATTTCGACATCATTGACATGAGAAAAATGATAAATTTTATAGAACAATTACCCAAATGGGCTGGAGCAGGTATAGTTATAGTATATAGTTTATTGCTTGCTGAGTTTTTTTCAACAATTAATCATTTATTCCCTGTGGATAATTCGATGAGCGAATTGTTATCTGTTTTTTCTAAAATAAGCTATTGGGCAACTATTTTATCAGGAGCAATTGTTTGGATAGTTGTATCATTCCTTTTTCATTTAATGGCTATGTTATTCAATGGACATTCATCATTTGGACGTTTTCTGTTTTTAGCATCTTATCCATATATAATATCTGCTATTGCAATTTTAGCGGGAATATTGATTGTAGATAATATTCAAATTCCCGATACGGAAAATGCGATGAGTATCCTAATTAATAATCAATCGTTTAAATTGGCGATGAATTTAATTAACTACTCTTTTATGCCATATTACATACTGATTGCCATCATTATTCATTACATTTACCAAATAAAATATTTATATGCAGCATTATCGGTTGCCATCCCTGTTGTATCCATTTGGTTAATTACGGAATTATTTAAATGGTTATTATAGTATGCTAATGAACAGAATCAACATCGAAATCCTTCGTGAAATCTACCATTCCATCCGCCAGAACAAAGTCCGGACAATACTGTCGGGTTTCGGTATCTCGTGGGGGATATTGATTCTGGTAGTGCTACTCGGAACGGGCGAGGGTTTTCGGAGTTCGGTGATGAATCTGTTCAGCATATTTGCGCAGAAGAGTCTCTATGTCTATGGCGGCATGACTTCCGAAAAACACAGGAACATCAAGGAAGGGCAGGAAATCCGCTTTGATGAAAAATACCTGGGACAGTTGAAAAACAGGTATCCTGAGATTGAAGCCGTATCTCCGGAAACCTCCGTGTCGCTGACTGTGCAAAACGAGGCGAAAAACGGAACATTCCGCATAACAGGGGTCAACGAAGACTATATGAAAATCAAAATCCTTCGTGCGAAAGAAGGCGGCAGACTGTTCTCCCGTGCAGATATCGAAAACGAGCGGAACGTTGCGATTATCGGCGAAAATACGGAAACGGTTTTATTCGGAAAAAAGACGGGCATTGAAAAGTACATAAACATTTCGGGCATATTTTTCAGAGTTATCGGCGTGCTGGAAAACGACAATATATTCAGCGCGTCCGAAATCAATTCCGTTTACGTCCCATATTCGAGCTACACAAGGACAATCAACAGCAATACCGAGTTCAGCGCATTTTGCCTGAGCCTTGAACAGAACGCCGATTCAAAAAAGTTTGAGGAGGAAATGCGAAATTATATCGCACATCAGTCGCATTTTTCGGTGAACGATAAACAGGCGCTGTATATTGCAAACTTCGAGACTCAGACTTCGGCTTTCGAATCGCTGTTCCGGGGACTCCGGCTGTTTATCTGGGCTGTCGGCGTCTGTTTCCTGATAAGCGGCATAGTAGGCATCAGCAACATAATGTTTGTGACAGTCAAAGAACGGACAAACGAAATCGGCATCCGTCTGGCAGTAGGAGCCATGCCCGGGTCGATTGTCAGTCTGATACTGCTCGAATCGGTTATTATTACCACCATTTCGGGACTGCTCGGTCTTGTTTCCGGCAAAGGAATACTGATGTTTATCAACTGGTTATTGACAATGAGAGAAAACGATACATTCATCAAACAGATGAGCTTTGATGCGGGCGCTTCTCTGATGGCGCTGTTTATACTTGTGATAGCCGGAGTAATAGCCGGCGCTTTCCCTGCGATAAAAGCGTCTGCGATAGAGCCTGTCGAAGCAATCAGATACGAAAACAGAGGATAGAAAAGATGAAAGGAGTAAAGATTTTTTTGATATTGATTTTTCTGGCGGTAACGGGTTTCATTGTTTTTCGCAGTTTTAACAAGGACAGCAAAGTGAAATACATTTTCGCCGGTTTACAGAAGCGAGACATTAGCGAAACGATTTTCATTCCGGGCAATGTTTTTCCGGCAAAGGAAATAGAAATCAAATCGCAACTTTCGGGGATTATGAAAAAAAACAGCGACGGAAGATGATATGATAGTATTTAAAGATGTTCCTGAAGAGGCCTTTTATTGGCTCAGGAATCACAGTAAAGGCAAGGAAGAACGACCTTTTACCTGTGAAAATGGCAATCTGTTTTTCTCTTATTTGTTCATGTGTAAATGAACAAACAAATGTTAATAATAATACGACTGTATCTTTAGAAAATTTGATTGGTAAAGTCGTGGACTTACCTGATTCTTTGACGCCGATTTCATACCATACGGATGATTGCCCCTACAAATTGAAATTCTGGAATAATTTTCTTTCCAAAATGTATGGTACAAATACAAACTGCATTTTCTACATGTATATTAATTGGACAAATGGGAAAATCGATTCTCTTTCAAATCCCGTACGTCAGAAATTTGACTTTCCTTATACTTGGTATTTGGATACAGACAGTCAAATTTTCAATAAATTCGGAATAACCGATAAAAAGATGCAAACAATGTTACTGAACGAGCGAAATGAAATACTTTTGGTTGGCGACCCTGTATTTAATATCGTATTGCACGAATTGTATGTTTATACGATAAATAATTATGAAATGAAAATTATGTATTGATGTCTTTGCTAATCGTGACAACCTATAGTAAAAGTCGTCAAAGACTTTACCCTGAACCCTTTCCATAAAAGAGGAAACAACCGTTACGGCATGGTCAATTTTTTGTTCCAGCGTCCAGTTTTGTCGCTGTTTTAAATCTTCGTAAATCATAATTTGAATCCTTTCGATTGATTTTCATTTTTATGCGTATATCCATATTCAAAAACAACGAGAAAAGCAATGTATCTGCTTACAGATGTGCCTTTTGTCTTATCCCTGTCTTACTTTGTCTGCTTAACCGTTTTTCCTGTATAAGTCCCTCCGGGATTTTTGTTGTACACCTAATTGTCTTTGCATATTTTACTGTTTATTATTTATTTACCCAAACTGAAGATTTCTTCCCAGAGACTTCAGGACAAAAGCTTCGACCGAAGCAGTCAAATGCACCCTAAAAAAGGCTGCTTGAAAAAAATCAAACAGCCTTCACCAAATTAATTTTACCCCAAAAAATTATTTCTTCCAAAGTCTGTTCATATCTTCCAGAGTTTTCCCTTTAGTTTCGGGAACTAATTTCCAGACGAATAGAGCAGCAAGTATACACATTGTTCCATATAAACCGTAAGCCACCATCGGACTGAAATCGTAGAGTGGCGGGAATGTAGAAGAAACGATGTAGTTGAAAATCCACTGGGCAGCTACAGCAATTGCTACAGCCTTACCGCGAATAGTGTTCGGGAATATTTCGGAAATCAATACCCAGCAAATCGGTCCCCACGACATCATGAAAAAGGCAGCATATACGATGACAGACAGCACAGGAACAAT